>CALGGP010000067.1 GCA_937915885.1 uncultured Selenomonadales bacterium
TGGAAAGAGCGGGCGCCGTCGGCGCGGGTGGGAACCTCTTCCACAATTGGGGCGCTGTCGTTGGTGGGTGGGAGCGTCGACGGCGCCCCTACACCCGTCGACCCCAAAAAAAATATCCCCGAAGGGATCATAAAAGCGGGCGATTAAATTTTATTCTTCGACTTCGACAGCCTCGGGCTCCTGCAGACCGAAGTAGACGTTGGCGACGTTCTTGACATCGACCTTGTAGGTGTCGGTGCCGACCTGCGCAATGATCGCGGGCTCTTCGCCCTCGAGATTGACGCCGCGCACCACGCCCTTCATCGGCAGATACACTTGATCGCCGTTCTCGTCGTAAGTCTTCGGGACGGGCTGATCCCATTCGATGTCCATGCCGATCAGATTGCCGAGCTGACCGAGCAGCGCCGAGCGATTTGTCGTGGTGACGTTGATCCCCGTATCGATCGTCGTGTTCGTCGGATTGGTGGTGGCGCTCGTCGACTCGTCGGCGTTGTAGATTCGATCGATGCTGCTGAGCGCGAGCTTGTAAGTGTCGGTGCCGACGCTGACGCTGACGGTGGGGTCTTCGTCGTCGACGTTGACTCCGGTGATCAAGCCCGTCAACGAAGTGGTGAGGTGTTCGCCTTCCTCGTCGACTTCGCCGGTGTCGACGGTCCAATCGACCTGCATGCCGATCATCGAGCTCAACTGGCGGATGTGGACGGACGAGCTCATGCTGTTGACGATGCCCGAAAGATTATCGAGGTTGTTGGCGACGTTGGTCATCTGCTCGAGCGCGGAGAATTGAGCGAGCTCTGCAACGAATTCGCTGTTATCCTGCGGATCGAGGGGGTCTTGGTACTTCATCTGAGCGACGAGCAGTTGAAGGAAGGCGTCCTTATCGAGGTCGTCATTTTTTTTGACGACTTTATGAAGTTCGGCGTACTCGGCGGCGTCCTGAACGAGACCGTCGACGGTGATCGTGTTGAGCATATTTGCCATGATGATTGCCTCCTAAAAATACAATTCGTAATTCGTAATTCGTAATTCGTAATGGGGAGTGACGGGTTTATGGGCGCCGCCGACGCTCCCGCCCTCCGAGTGCGGCGCCCAACGGAGTCCGGCATGCCCACCCGCGTCGGCGGCGCCCGTTCCTTTCATCGCGAGCCACCCCTGCGTCGACGCTCAACCAAAGACGGCATGCCCACCCGCGTCGACGGCGCCCGCTCTTTTCATCGCGAGCCAACCCTGCGTCGGCGCCCAACCGTTGACGGCATGCCCGCCCGAGCGCGTCGCCCGCTCCCTTCACCGCGAGCCAACTCTGCGTCGGTGCTCAACCAAAGACGGCATGCCCGAGCGCGGCGGCGCTTATTTGAAAAAAAGTTTTTCGAGGGT
>CALGGP010000068.1 GCA_937915885.1 uncultured Selenomonadales bacterium
GGGCCCAATCCCCAATCCCCAATCCCCAATCCCCAATCCCCAATCCCCAATCAATGATAGTTGAATTGAAATATAAAAAATAAATAATAATATAATTAAAATTAAAATAATTTATTGATATATTATTTTAAATAAAATCATGTACTAAAATTATTTGCCCCAATGGTATTAATATCGAAATTTTCAGATAATCCTTCTCCAGGATTAGTCACAGTATTTCCCGTTAATCTGCTAATCACATTATTTTCTTGTGAAGTAAATGCATTTTCTGGTGAATTTAATCCCATATTTAATTGACCAATACTTTTCTTTTTTTTATTCTCTAATGCTTTATTTCCTAATTTGACATCTGTAACAGTTCTATTATAGTCTCTATTTGTTCCAATTTCTTTTTCTAAATTATTTAATCGATCATAACAAGCTTCGATTTCACCTTTTAAGATATCTTTTTCTTTTTGCAAATTCGCAATTTCTTTAATTAATCTAATTGTTTCAGTTTTTTGTTCTACCAAAAATGTTTGTAATCTTTTTTCCATTTTAATCATTTCACTTCTGATTTCCTCAGTCAAACTTGGTTCAATATTATCAAAATCGACTTTCATTTCCTTAAATTCTTTCTTACATTGTCTTAAAATTTTTCTTACCGTCATTTTATTCATAAATAATTCAGTAAAGGCTTTCAACACTTGACCAGCATTTGCCGAAATTGACGCGTTTTCATTTTGCTCGAAATGGTAAAAAAGTTTTTCCTCATCTGGGACAGAAAGAGATAAAAATTTTAGTTGGTCTAAAGTGCTGTAAAATTCTTGATTGTAATTATCAACGAAATTTTTGGGAGGTAATTTTATGAAAGAAAAATATATTCGCCCGCAAGTTGTCAATTCTGACGCGGCAGAAAATGCAACCGGCTGGGTACCGGCATTGGGATTGTTGGCAGGATACGCGGCAGGGCGTGCGGTAACCAATGCAATGAAGGCGTCGCCTTCCCGCAAATTGAAAAATTTACCCAAGCGCAAAGGTGAAATTTTATGATTTTTGAATGGCTTAAAAATAAAATTCCGCATCGCTCCGTCGTCAAGATGCGGCAGAATGATGATATTCTGATCGTCTGCGCAAATTCGTTGACGATCTACTACTTCAATGCGACGGCGGCATTTTTTCTGAACTCCGTCGACGGCAAATCGACCGTCGAGGACATCAAAAATAAATTTCTGCAGAAGTACGAGGTCGATGAAAAACTGCTCGAAAATGATTTCGTCGACATGATCCGCGATCTGCAGTGGAAAGAGATTCTTACGTTGGAGGGCTGATAAAAATTTTTTCAAGGGCGGTTCGGAGGAGCCGCTTTTTTTATTCCGCAAAAGACGGGCGAGAATGAAGGGGCGCCGCCGCCGATCCCGCCCTCGAGCGCAGCGCCCAAATTGTGGTGGTGGTTCCCACCCGCATCGTCGGCGCCCGAGCTTTTATCGGTAAAAGGCTCTGAAGCCGACGAGCCCACCGTCGAGCGCGGCACTCACTTCATAAAAGCGCGGCATCCGCAGGACGCAAAGGGCGGGTGGATGGGATATTTTTTTTCGTTGACAAATCCGACGGTGCAAACTAACATTCAAACAGAATATCATCGGGAGGCGATCGAATGAAATCGAAACAGGGCATTAATAATTTCATGCGCGAAATCATCATCGGCAGCATTTTGCTCGTCGTTATTCTGATCGGCGGTAATATCTTGACCGGCAGCAGCGTCACTGAGGACACCGAAGAAGCCGTCCGCACCGTCAGTCTCCTTTACCTCGACGAGCTTGCCGAACGCCGCGAACAGGTTGTTTCATCCACCTTGAGCGATTACGTTGCCGATATGGACGTCGCACTCGGGCTCATGGTTCGCGAAGACCTTTCAAGCGTCGAGCGCCTTCAGGCTTATCAAACGCGCATGATCCAACTCTACGGGCTCAATCGTTTTGCTTTCGTCGACGCCGACGGTCTTATCTATACCTCGCGCGGCGTCCGCAACGACATCGATCACTACCACTTCGATTATAAACATCTCGTCGAGCCCGAAATTTCCATTCGCAACGTCATGGGCAACGACAAAAAAATCATTATCGCCGTCCCCGTCGACAACCTTCCGTTCAACGGTAAAAACCTCGTCGCCTGTTTCATGGAAATCGACATGAATCATATGCTCTCGAGCGCCTCTCTCATTACAAACGGCTCCAACACCACCTTCTGTAACATCTACAGTCAAGCCGGAATTTCTCTCGCAAACGTCGTGCTCGGCGGGCTCTCGAGCGAAAATAATTTGTTCAATGCTCTTCAAAATGCCGAGTTCGAGACGGGCTACAACGCCGAAAAAATGCGTGACGACTTCGCCAACGGTCGGCGCGGCATCGCCTCTTTCACCTACGAAAATATTTCCGAGACGATGTGCTACGTCCCCATCCGCGGCACCGATTGGATGTTGACTTATCTCGTCCGCGACAGCGTCATCAGCAATCAGATCAGTTCCATCACCGACGGCATTGTTTTTCGCGGGCTCATTCAATCAATCCTGATCGCCTTGGTGCTCGTCGCCATGTTCATCGTCGTCATCATTCAAACGCGTCGGACGAATAAAATGACGCTCGAAAAGGAAGTCGCCGATACCGAAAATCGCGTCAAACAACAGGAGCTCGAGGAGCAACTCGCACTCCAAGAAGAACTGCTCGCTCAAGAACAGCAGCGCGCTCAACAGGACAGCATGATCACCGCGCTTGCCGCCGATTATCGGAGCGTTTATTACGTCAATCTCGACAGCGACGAGTGCCTTTGCTATCGTCGCGATCCGAAGGTGGCGGATTTGCTCAACGAGGGCGAACGGCTGTCCTTCAAAGAATTGTTTACGAAGCACGCCGAGCTGTTTGTCGCCGACGAATATCGGAAGGATTTTTTGAAGTTCATCGAGCCGGACAATATCCGCGCGGGGCTCGAAAATGCAAAGGTGATCTCCTATCGATATTTGACGATTCGCGACGGCAAGGAAAGCTACGAGATGATCCGAATGGCGGGCGTGCGTCATTTGGAAGATCGCGCCGATCACATGGTGCACGCGGTGGGCGTCGGCTTCGCCAACATCGATGCGGAAATGCGCGATTCGATGGAGAAAAGTCGGGCGCTCAGTGACGCGCTCCGAACGGCGGAGGAGGCAAGTCGCGCGAAGACCGCCTTCTTAAGCTCGATGTCGCATGAGATCAGGACGCCGATGAACGCCATTATCGGGCTTGACAGTCTCGCGCTCCACGAACCCGATTTGGCTCCGACGACGAAAGAATATCTCGAAAAGATCGGCACGAGCGCGCAACATCTTCTGTCGTTGATCAATGACATTCTCGATATGAGCCGAATCGAGTCGGGGCGCATGACCATCAACAATGAGGAGTTCGCCTTCGCAAAACTCATTGAACAGATCAATACGATGTTCAGCAGTCAATGTCAGGAGAAAAAATTGAATTACGACTGCCGCATCAACGGGCACATCAACGAATATTATATAGGCGACAGCGTCAAAATCCGTCAGGTGCTGATAAATCTGTTGAGCAACGCGGTGAAGTTTACGCCCGAGGGCGGCTCGATCGATTTCGAGATCGAAAAGACCGCCGGCTTCAACGGCAAGTCGACGATCAAATTCACCGTCAAAGACACCGGCATCGGGATCAGCAAAGAATTTCTGCCGCACATCTTTGACACGTTCAGCCAAGAGGACGCCGGCACCACGAATAAGTACGGCAGCTCGGGGCTGGGGCTGGCGATCACAAAAAGCATCGTCGACATGATGAACGGCAAGCTCGAGGTGACGAGCGAAAAGGGCGTCGGCACGACGTTTACGGTGGCGGTGACGTTGATCGACTCGGATAAAAAAGAGGCGGCGGAGTCGGACGTTGAAATTCGCCCGCAAGATATGAGCGTACTCGTGATCGACGACGATCCGATCGCGTGCGAGCATGCAAAGTTGGTGCTGTCGACGGCGGGTATCGCGTCGGATTACGTGATGTCGGGTCGCGAGGCGATTGAAAAAGTACAGATGCGTCATGCGCGGCGCGATCCGTATAATTTGATCATAGTCGATTGGAAAATGCCCGAGATGGACGGCGTGGAGGCGACGCGACAAATTCGCTCGATCATCGGCGGCGAATCGGCGATAATAATTTTGACGGCGTACAATTGGGACGACGTGGCGGAGGAAGCGACGGCGGCGGGCGTCGACAGTTTCATATCGAAGCCGCTGTTTACGAGCAATCTGCTTGAGGAGTTCCGCGCGGCGCTGAAGAAAAAGCAAGCGGCTCAACCGGTCGTCCAAGAAAAAGCGGTGCTCGAGGGTCGGAAAATATTGTTGGCGGAGGATATGGAAGTCAACGCGGAGATCATAATGATGGTGCTCAGCATGCGGGATATCGAAGCAGAGCATGCGGAGAACGGCAAGATCGCGGTTGAGATGTTCGAGAAGTCGGAGCCGGGATATTATTCGGCGATCCTGATGGATATACGGATGCCGGAGATGGACGGATTAGAGGCGACGCAAACGATCCGCAAACTCGATCGTCCCGACGCGAAGACGATCCCGATCATCGCGTTGACGGCGAATGCGTTTGATGAGGACGTGCAAAGGAGTCTGCAGGCGGGGCTGAACGCGCACCTTACGAAGCCGGTGGAGCCCGAAGTATTGTTTGAGACGCTCGAGACCATGATCAAGCCGTAAAAATTATTACCACCTAACTGCCGACCGTCGGAGTTCGGAAAAAAATTTTTTCTCCCGCCCACCCAC
>CALGGP010000069.1 GCA_937915885.1 uncultured Selenomonadales bacterium
GTCGACGACACGGGCGAATGCTGCCGATGTTGGCGTCGACGACACGGGCGAATGCTGCCGATGTTGGCGTCGACGACACGGGCGAATGCCGCCGATGTTGAGCGCCGACGGCACGGGTGAATGCTGCCGATGTTGAGCGCCGACGGCACGGGTGAATGCTGCCGATGTTGAGCGCCGTCGATGCGGACGAAAGCTGCCGATGTTGGCGCCGACGGCACGGGTGAATACTGCCGATGTGGACGCCGACGGAACGGGTGAATGCTGCCGATGTTGAACGCAGACGATGCGGACGAAAGCTACCGATGTTGGCGCAGACGGCACGGGTGAATGCCGCCGACGTTGGCGCCGCCAGCACGGGCGAACGCTACCGATGTGGGCGGCTGCCGCAGTTCGAGTGGGGGCGCCGACGGCACGGGTGGGAACCACGGACTCCGTTGGGCGCCGACCTCGACGGGCGGGAGTGCCGTCGGCGCCCCTAAATCCGTCAATCCGCCGCCCCTGTCATTTAAAATTCTTCGCCATGAACGCGTCGAACGGCAACGGTCTCGAATATAAAAATCCTTGAATCGTGTCCACCGGATATTGCCGCACGATGTCTCGCATCTCTACCGTCTCGATGCCCTCCGCGCACACGTTCGACCCGTATATCGCCGCCAACTCCGATATCCTCTGCAGCGCCTGCCGATCCTGCTCGCTCTTATCGATGTCCTTTATAAATTCCCGATCGATTTTTACGACGTTTGCCGGCAACCGCTTCAATATGTCTATCGACGCAAACCCCGTCCCGAAGTCGTCTATCGCAAACGCGATCCCGCGCTCCTTCAACGACGCTATCACCGCTATCAATTTATTCATGTCAAGCAGCCGACACCCCTCGGTGATCTCCAAACACAAATTCTTCGTCGGGAATTTCAATTCGTCGATGATCCTCAACAGCATATCGCTGAAATCTTCCTTTTCGAGCTGCACATACGACAAGTTGACGTGCATCAGCACATCCGGATATCGTTTCAAAAACCGAACGCCGTCCTTCATCGCCTGACGTAAAATCCATTCGCCCAGCTCGGGGAAAATCGCATCTTCCTCCAAAATCGGCACGAATTGATACGGCGGCACCTCTCCATACGGATCGCCCCGCCATCTTAAGAGAGCCTCCATCGCCTTCAACCGCTCCGTGTGCGTGTCGACGATCGGCTGATAGCACAGATAAAATCCCTTGCAACCGTCGATGACACTGTCGCGGATCACGTTGACTTTTTCCAGCGCCCGACGATTGTCTTCATTCATGCTCAATTGGAACGTCGCAATGTCGCCGTGCCTCTGATCCTTCGACTCGTTGTAGGCGTAATTCAAGCACGAGTACACCGTCTTCTCACTCACCCGGAAGTGATCAAGTTTAATCAGCCCGCCGTTTATTATCAAATTATGTCGGACGGCGTCAACGTAAAATCCGCTCCGCAATCGATACTGCAACTTATGATAAAGGTCGACGACCGCCGCCTCCGTCGAGTCGCGTATGATGATCGTGTACTTCGTGCCGTCCATTCGATACACCACGCCGCCGCTCTCCGCAAAAAATTCTTTGAGCATGCGTCCGAACTCCTGAAGGACGTGATTGCCGTGATTGTAGCCGCGCATGTCGTTGATGTTCGTAAATTTGTCGATGCCGATCAACATGATCACGCATTCTTTGTCCTCGCTCATCAGCTCCGACAAATCTTGGAAGAATCCGTACTGATTGCGCAAGCCCGTCACCGGATCCATGTGCGACAGAATGTCGTGATCCTGCATCACGCCGCCGATGAAGTCGGGTCGCCCGTTCTCGTCGGGGATCACAAACCCCTTCGTCGTCGTCAGAGTGTAGCCGCCTTCCTTCGTCCGTATCCGATATTGTATCTCGTAATACGGCAACGTCCCCTCGAGCAGCGCCGCCTTGCACTCCAAATATCGATTGCGATCATCTTTGTGGATCAGCGCAAGCCAATCGAACTCGTTGTTATCAACGTACTCGCCCGGCAGATCAAACACCTCAACCGCCGTCGGCGACCAACGCCGCACGTCGAGCTTCATATCCTGCAGAATTATATAATTGCCGTCGCCGATGATCGAAAAGCCCTCGAACAGACAGTCGAGCAGATTTTTTCGACCGCGACTGATCAGTTGCGTGATCACTTTGTCCTCGGCGATCGAGCGCGGCTTTTCTCTCATGTGCGCGCCCTGATTGAGCCGCTCCTTCTGCATCACGTCAAGCACGAACACGTAAAACGAATCGCCGTCGTCCGCCGACGTCACCAGCCGCCCGTAATTTTCGAGCATTCGCGTCGTGCCCTTCGCCGTTTTGATGTGGAACTGCAGATAATCAAAGTCATTCGACAGCGCCAACTGCCTCTTTATTGTTGTCTGAACTTCGTCCCAATCCTCGTCGGCGACGCAACCCTTGAAACTGTTGCCCGTAAAATTTCTCAGCTCCTCGAGCGACTCGCACTCGTAAAGCCGCAGCAATTGATTGTTGGCGTAGAGAATTTCATACGGCGCCTTCGCCCGATATACCAAAAAGCCGCCGGGCATGCCCTCCGACAATTGCGCCAGACTGAATCCGAGTTGCGCCCGATTGTTATTTTCCATGTCGGGCTGGAATCGACGGAAATGCGCGCGCCCGTTCATCTTGACGGCGTAAAGCGCCATGTCCGCATTCTGATACAAATCCTGATACTCGACGCCGTGATTGGGATACATCGCGTAGCCGATCGACATCGTGTAGGTGATCTGATGCCCGTGATATTCGAGCGTCTTGATCGAATCGCTGAACTCCTTCAGAATCGCGTCGACCTTTACCGCGCTGATGTCCTTCAACAACGACAGAAATTCGTCGCCGCCAATCCGCGCGACCAACCCATGCGAACTGAACGCCGCCTTCATTCTCGATGCCGCATCTTTTAAAATCCGATCGCCGCACTCATGCCCGAACCGATCATTGATCTGCTTAAAGTTGTCGAGGTCGAGCAGAATCAGCGCCGACCGCCGCCCTTCGGAGTTGGCGAGATATTTTCTGATCAGCACGACCGCCGTCCCGCGATTGTACAATCCCGTCAACGCGTCGCGCTCGATCAGCTCGATCATGTTTTCGTTCTTCCGACGGTAAAGATCGATGTCGAAGGACAGGAAAAACACATGAATGTTGGAGCCTTCGCTCGACTCGCGCACCTGATACGCCGTATGCAGATAGCGCGGGTGCTCGGTGTCCTCGTCGGGGCGACGGAGAAATTCCATCTCGCCGCCGACTTTGCCGACGCGATAATCCGCCAACAGCCGATTGCGATCGAAAAACGTATCGACGTCTTCATGCTTCTCCTCGACGACGGTGTTGACAATCATATCGCGGATCGTCTCGTCGTAGGAGCGCGGCTTGCCGTCGGGCGCGCTGACGATCCCTTGACGCCCGAGATGAATGTATAAAATTTTATTGTCGGTGAGACTTGCCTCGATATACAACGAGTTCTGAAGAAACTGCTCGAACGACCCGTAGCCGAGCGTCGTGGTGAACGCGTGACTTGCCAACAGTAAGAACACGGGATTGCCGGGCATGTCGTAATACTCGGCGCCCATGCGATCGATCTCCGGCAGCCGACGCATGCGCTCCGCATCGATCCCGCGCGCGCAACACACGAAGTATTTTTGTTTGTCGAACACGATCGGAATGATCATGTACATCTGCCAACTGTAATTGCCGAAGCCGTCCCGCGTGCGGAAATAATCCGTGACGTGGTTGCCGCCGACCTCCCACAATCGATGGTCGAGCGTGCGCGTGTCAAAGAAGTCGATGAACTTTTGACGATCCTCGGCGTAAATATTTCGGAGCGCAAAATTTTTGATCGATCGGTTGCCGTCGCCGATCACGAAACTCTCACGGTACCGCGCGGAATTTAAATAGACGTTCTCGACTTCGGCGCCGTCGCCGCTCAACAGGTCGACGCGGCTGTAAAGAGTGTAGAGGAAGCGCAGGATCGTCTCCTTTTTCTGCTCGCGCTCGCGATTTTTATTGGCGCCGACGTGCTCGACCACCGCCAAAATCGCCGTCGTATTCGTCTTCGGATTGAACGCGATCCGACGGAGCCGAATATTGCTGAAGCCGTCGCTCGTCACAAAATCTTGCACGCGCTCTTCGTCGTTGCGAATCACCTGTTGAGCGTTGTTGTTAAGTCGGACGGCAAAAGGCAACGACCGATTGTTAAAAACTTCCTCGGGGCTCGAGCCGAGCGCGCTGAAGGCGTTGCGAAAACTCTCATTGAACATGATGAAATTGAATTTCGCGCCGTCGAACTCGATGATTGCCAGCGGCATGCGATTTAACAGTCCGATATCGACTTCGTCAAGCGCAATCGTCTGCATCGGCGTTTGCGACAACAAATTGACTCGCCCGATCGAATTGTAATATCGGCGCGTCTCCTCGTCCTCGGGGCGGCGCGTCAAATGTCGCGTCTGCTCGAGCGGCACCGGCTCGCCGAAATAAAATCCCTGCGCCTTTTCGCAATTGACTTGACGGAGGAAATTGACGACCGCCTCATCGGCGACGCCGACCATCAGCGTCCGCAATCCCATCTCCTTGATCATGTTCATGATATTTTTCAACAGGATTTGCGAATAGGCGTCGGAGTGGAAATTGCGGAGGAACTGAATATCGATCTTCAGCAGGTCGGGTCGAAACGCCTCGAGCACATTCAACGGCGATTGTTGACGCGCAAAATTATCGATCCAAATCTCAAATCCCATGTCGCGGAATTTTTGAAGCGCGTCAATGACGATCTCCTTTCGAGCGCCGCACAGCGCCGACTCTTTGATCTCGACGTTGAGACTTCCGCGCGGGATTTTATATTTTTCGAGCAGACCGGCGACGAGCGACGGCATATCCGCCAACTCGAAATCGAGCTCCGAAAGATTGATCGAGACCGGCACGGTCAACACGTGGCGATCGAGCCCGTAGCGAATCCCTTGACAGACGTTGTCGATCATAAAGGCGTCGAGCTTATGAATGAGCCGCGCCTCCTCGAGCCGCGCGATAAATTTTGACGGCGGGAGCAATCCGTTCGGCGGGTCGAGCCAATGAGTGAGCGCCTCGTAGCCGCACAGCCGCCCGCTTGCCACGTGCACGATCGGCTGATAGTAAACTTTGAATCGTCCGAGCATCAAAATCTCGTCGAATTTGTTGATTGGAAAATTTGACGACATTGAATCATCCTCGTTTACATCGTTTTAAAAATCGGTGTGTTAATTGTACTCGTCGACGGCAGAAAAATCAACGCCGCGCAAGCACAATCCGAACACAAACCAATAGACGCGCATGGCGCTGTAGCTCGCATAGGTGTAATCGGTGAGGCTGTAGAGTAAAAAGCCCGCCGTCGAAAAGAAAATCATCGCGGCGTAGTGGTTTGACCGTCGGCGGCAGAAAAATCAACGCCGCGCAAACACAATCCGAACACAAACCAATAGACGCGCATGGCGCTGTAGCTCGCATAAGTGTAATCGGTGAGGCTGTATAACAAAAAGCCCGCCGTCGAGAAAAATATCATCGCAGCGTAATGATTTGACCGTCGGCGCCACGACCAACGCAAAATATATCCGAACATCGCGCAGTAGATCGACAGCCCGATCAAGCCCGTCTCCGCCCACAACTGCAGGTAGGTGTTATGAGCGTGGCTCTGCCAACGTTCGCGCGCCTCGGGTCTGATGTATTCGGTTTGATATTTTTGCTCGAAATTGCCGAAGCCGACGCCGAGGATCGGATTGTCGGAGATCATGTCGAAGGCGCTCTGCCAGATTAAAAAGCGTTCGCTGACCGATTGTTCCGCGTCGAAATTTTTGACGGTCTCGATCCGATCGACCGCCTCGGGATAAAAATTGACGAACAGCGCCGTTGACACGATGAAGATCATCGCGATCGATGCAAGTTTTTTGAGATCGCGGACGAAGAAGGCGATCATCGTCGGCAAAATGATCATCATCGCCAATAAAGCGCCGCGCGTCTTCAACAGGACGAACGCTCCGAGCGAGATCATGAAAAACGTCCAACACAAAATTTTTATCGGGCGACGCTCCGCGCGGAGTGCGACGATCAAATAAATCGGCAACAGCACGATGTAGAGGATCGCGCTCTGCATGAAGGCGCCGCGCAAAAACGTCACGGGGCGGTCGCTGCCGTAATACAGTTGCACTTCGATCACGAGATCGTTGAGCGCCAGCGAGATCGCCAGCACGAGCAGAATCCAATCCAATTGCCGTTCGCGGTCGATGAACAATCCGATCGGAATGAACAACAGCATATTGTAACTGAAATACAGCCAATAGGTGGAGCTGTCGGAGGTCGAAGGCACATGCCCCGAGTAAAACGACGCGACGACGATCCAGCCGACGAAGCCGAGCATCAAAAACAAAAATTGTCGGCGACGGCGAATCAGCTCGAGCACGCGTTGATCGACGAACAGCATGACGGTCGAGATAAAAAAAATGATCCGCGTCGAGTTTCGACAGAGCGGTTCGGAAATGCCGGAGGCAAGCGCCAAAATCAGAAACAGCACGAAAATAAATTTGTTGAGCACGGTCAGCCTCCAAAAAAGCAATGCGTAATTCGTAATTCGTAATTGGGTGCGACGGGGCAACGGAAAAAAATTTTTTCATTCCCACCCACCCACC
>CALGGP010000070.1 GCA_937915885.1 uncultured Selenomonadales bacterium
CGATGACAGCATCGTCAACGACGGCGGCTCGAATCGAATAACACTCTCAACGGGGGCGCGGGCGCCGATTCGATTTACGTCTTCAACACGCCGTCGGTCGATGTGTACACCGGCGAAGGGACGACGATTTACGCTTCAAACAATGTGGTCGACGGAGGCACCGATGCCGATTACATTGAAAACGAAGGTCTCAACTCGACATTAATCGGCGGCGGCGGCAATGATCGCATCGTCAACTCGGGTCGGAGTGCGTCGATTGCGCCGGGCGCGGGCAATGACACCGTCGAGCTCAGCGGCAATCTCAACGGCGCCGCGATCAAATACGCTTCGGGCGCCGACGTCATCATCACCAACTTCGATTCGCTTGCTACCTCCGAAGAGTTTGACGGAAATTACAACGGCACCTACGAAAATTACAGCGACTACTCGAGCTACATTCAAAACATGCACAACTTCAGCCTCGAGCAGGCAAGTTTGAGCGCTTACACCTTGGGCGGCAGCTGGGACGTTTACCTTAAGACCGGTAACAACAATATCATCACGCTCAAGGATCAGAGTTCGATGCAGTACGACGCCGGACGCATCATGAGCGTTTATGCCGACGGCGATTTGACACTCATCGATTACAGCGGCAATGACATATTATCGGCGATCAATCGATTCTACAATTACAAGAGCGGCGCGGCGATTAACATCGTCAGCTCCGAGATTGCGCACCCGCAAAAATGGGATTATGTTGTCGAAAATTCCGCCTCGAATGTGACGATCAACGGCGGGTCGGCTCTGATACAATCGAAAACAGCGGCGCGAATGTGTTGATCAACGGCGGCGAATACAACGACACGATCACCAACAGCGGAACCTACGCCACCATCAACGGCGGAACGGGCGATGATTACATTCTCAATCAGTCGTTGACTTCGGACATTGCGGCGGGCATCTACGCCTACATCGACGCGAGCGACGGTAATGACACGATCGAAAACAGCGGCTCGTCGGCGACGCTCAAAGGCGGCGCGGGTAATGACTACATTCATAACGCGGGCGAAGAGAAGGTGTCGATTGTCGGCGGCGACGGCAATGATACGATCTTCAACGAGAGTAAGAACTCGACGATCGATGCGGGCGCGGGCGATGATTCCGTCCGCAATAATCGCGCCAACGTGTTGATCGATGTCGGCGACGGCAACAATACCGTCAATAACAGCAATTCTTACGTGACGATCACGGCGGGCGCGGGCGCCGACTACATTGAAAACAGCGGTTCGTCGGTGAAGAGCGCCTCGGGCGACGGCGCCGATACCATCAATAACTCCGGAACCAATTCAACCATCGACGCGGGGGCGGGCGACGACTCGATCAAAAACAACGCCAACTTCGTGACGATCGTCGGAGGCACGGGCAATGATACAATCGTCAATACCGCTTACAGCGCGACGCTAAACGGCGGCGTCGGTAATGATCTGATCACAATTGGAGCCGCAAACGTCATTCAGTACGCGGCGGGCGACGGCAACGATACGATTTACGGCTACGATTCGTCGAGCACTCTGAAACTGCTCAGTGGTTCAATAAGCGGCTCGTCGGTGAGCGGCAATGATGTGATCCTGACGGTTGGGACGGGCTCGATGCGCTTGAAAGACGCAGTAGGCAAGAAGATCAACGTCAACGGCACAGCGAAGTATTACAGCTCCGCGACGCTCGACAACTGGATAGAGGACACTCTGATCGAGGGTGGCGAGTACGACGACAAGATTACCAACAGCGGCTCGAATGTGACGATCGAGGCAGGCGCGGGTAACGATGAGATCAACTTGACGGGCAACGGCTCATCGACTATCAAATATGCTTCGGGTTCAGACGTCATCATCACCAACTTCGACGATCTCAAGGATATTTGGTCATTTGAAGTGTCAGACACGTCCCCTTACAGCGGCGGTTACGATCCCGGTTCCTACGATCCGAGTTACTACGATGGAGAAGACTACGGCTACGATGAAGACGGTGAAGATGGCGACTCCGATTGGGGATATGCCTCCTTCAATGTCGATACGGAGGCGTATATAGCTCAGCTTTTCGAGAATAACACTTTTACATTCACGGTAACCAATCCCTCCGCTTACACTTTGGGAGCCGGTACAAGCGCCGATAATTTGAATTTTTATCTCAAGAGTGGCTCCGACACTGTCACGTTCAGAGAAGGCGCTCCGGATTATTCCGAGCGCGATATCATTGTCGATGCAAACGGCAATGTTTCTATGTACGATTTCAAAGGCGCCGATCTCTATAACGCGGCAACGTACGGGTTTGGTTATGATTACGTTATGGAATCGGAGTTAAATCCTTACAGCGAACTGCACAATTTAATGATGCGCTTCGATGATTTTGATTTTGAATGGAATAGAGATCTTGATTGGAACAATATACATCGCGGCAGTCATATTTTCCTCAACTTCAGGGATAATGTCTCAATCAATTTCGGCAAGTACAACGCTTATACGGCAAACAATCTGGGCAGTCACGTCAAACTCATCGGCTCCGAAGGTGACGACGAAATTTACAACATGGGCGCTTCGGGGACGATAAACGCAGGCGCGGGCAATGACAACATTACTCTGCAATCGGGCGGCGCGGTGATCGAATATGGATCGGGTGACGGCAATGATTATGTGCTCGGCTACGACGAGACAAGTACGATTCGACTGACGTCGGGTTCGATCAGCGGAGCATCAACGTCCGGCGGCAGCGTGATCCTCAACATCGGGACGGGCTCGCTCCATTTGACGGACGCCGCCGACAAAAAGATCACCGTCAAAGACGCGGCGGGCAATGTAACGTCGAAGTATTACAGTGCGGTGTATCTCAATAACTCGAACACTTTGATTGCGACGAGCGAATACAACGATACGATCACCAATAGCGGCTCGACCGTGACGCTCCGCTCCGGCGCGGGCAACGATTCGATCATGAACTCATGGCACAACGTCACTATCGACGCGGGGACGGGCAATGATACGATCAAGAGCTCGGGCGACAACGTTTCAATCGATGCAGGGACGGGCGACGACACGATCGAGTTGACGGGCAGCGGCTCATCCACAATAAATTACGCGGCAGGCGACGGCAACGACGTCATCATCGCTAACTTCAGGCAGTTCGTGGGAGATTTAGGTGAGGGGGAAAATACCTTCACGCTCGCGGGCGCAGATCTGAGCATTTACACTTTGGGCTCGAACACCGACGGATCGGATATTCTGCTGAAGGCGGGCGACGGCACCATCACGCTCAAGAATAAAAGTAATTACTCGGGCGTAAGCATGCGCAATATTTACGTCGGCGCCGACGGTAATTTGTCCTTCTACGATTGGAGCGGCGCCGACACAACCGGCGCTTCATATTTTGATTCTATATTCTACCCCGGTGATATTTTCTCCAACACCAAAAGCGGTGTCGTGATCAACTCCGGCAGTCTCAATGCTTATTACGTTGTAAACAGCGCAACGAATGTAAAATTCAACGGCGGCGCGGGAGTTGATGTGGTTGAAAACAGCGGGTCGAACGTGACGCTCGAGGGCGGCGCGGGCGACGACACGCTCAAACTGTATGCGGGCGGCAATCTGATCAAATACGGCTTGGGCGACGGCAATGATGTCATTATCGGTTACGACGAAAGCAACACGATCCAGCTGACGTCGGGCTCGATCAGTGGGACGTCGGTGGACGGCAATGATGTGCTCCTGACGATCGGGACGGACTCGATGCGGTTGAAAGATGCCGCCGATAAAAAGATCACCGTAATTGATTCGGCGTCGAAGTACTACATAGTCAGCGGGGCGACCGATAATCAGATTGGAACGGGCGCGGGCAATGATACGATCGAATTGACGGGCAACGGCTCGTCGACAATAAACTACAGCGGCGGCAATGATGTGATCTTCGCTAACTTCAACACGCTGCCGGATTACAACGGCGGGGATTGGGAAGCTGAGGAAGCCTACTTCGCAAGTCATAACGCCTTCACATTGACGGGCGCATCATTCTCGAGTTACACGCTCGGTTCGGCGTCTGATTCCCTCAACATTTATCTCCAGTCCGGCTCGAATATTATCACCGTCAAAAATAAAAAGCCGCTAAAATTTATCAATGACGCGAACGGCAATTTCATCGAAAATGAGCCATACATTGGTGAAGCTGTACCCTTCGACATACCACTTTCGTGGGAAGCCGATTTTTACAATTACAAGAGCAATGCTGCGATCACCACCGGCAAATATGGCGCGTTCCGCGTTGCAAACGATGCGTCCGGCATGAAATATGTCGGCGGCGAAGGCTCCGATTGGGTGGAGAACTGGTCGGGCGGAACGAAGTCGACGCTCAACGGTGGCGAGGGAGCCGACGGCATTTATAACTCGGCGTCGACGGTGACGATCGATGGGGGCGCGGGCAATGATACGATTGCAAATGCAAGTTGGAGCGAAAGCAGCGCTCAAAAGGTATCGCTCAACGCGGGCGACGGCGACGATCGGATTTTCAACACCGGCAATAACGCGACGCTCCTCGGCGGTGCGGGCAACGACACAATCGAAAATGGCATCGATAATTACAGTGATTGGAATATCGCGGAGGGTGAGTTCTCGACCGTCGACACGATTAAGGCGGTGGTCGACGGCGGCGCGGGTAATGATTCGATCGTCAGTTGGAGCAAGAATACGACGATCACCGGCGGCGCGGGCAATGACACTGTCAACCTCCGCGCGGGCAATAATGTGATCAAGTACGCCTCGGGCGGCGGCAATGATGTCATTTTCGGCTACGATTCGTCGAGTACTCTGTATCTGACGAGCGGATCGATCAGCGGTGCTTCCGTCAATGGCAACGATCTGATCCTCAACGTCGGGACGGGCTCGATGCGATTGAAGGACGCCTCAAAACAAAAGATCACTGTCAAGGACTCGTCGGGCAATGTATCGACGATATATCCTGTTCCGCAGATAATCGACAACTCGACATCGAATACTTTGATCGCTACGAGCGAATTCGGAGATTCGATCAAAAACAGTGGCGCGAATGTCACCATCAACTCGGGCGCGGGCAATGACACCGTCAACAATCAAGCCGGTGGCGGCAAGGTCTTGATCAACGCTGGCGTGGGCAATGATTATATCAACAGCGGCGCGTCGAATGTGACAATCAAAGCCGGTGACGGCAATGATTACATCAATACTTGGGGCGACACGATGTCGATAGACGCGGGCGCGGGCGACGATTCCGTCTACAATCAGAGCGCTTACACCAAGATAAATGTCGGCACGGGTAATGATTCGGTTCGGAACCTGCAGCATGACGTGACGATTGAAGGCGGCGCGGGCGCTGATACCATCATCAATGAGTCCGCCGGTGTGACGATTGACGGGAGCGCCGACGCCGATGTGATCAGCCTCGGCAGTAATGTCGCGGAGGTCGTCAAGTATTCGGGCGGCGACGGCAACGATACTCTCTACAATTTCAACGATAAGGACACGCTCCGACTGTCGAACGCGACGATCAAAGGATACGCGCTCGGGAGCGGTACCGCCTCAACCGACGTGCTGATGGATCTCGGCTCGAGCACTTTGACGTTCAAAGACGCGGCGGGGCGATGTTTTAACATCGTCAACGCGCAAGGGGCTTTGTTGCATACGATTCTCGGCGCGGCGAACATCAATAACACTCTGTCGAACACGCTGATCTCGTCAGATGTCTACAACGACACGATCACTAACAGCGGCTCGAAGGTGACGATTTCAACAGGCGCGGGCGATGATTACATAAACAATCAATCATCGGATGTAACAATCAATCCCGGCAATGGCGATGACACCATCGAGATCAGCGGCAATGCACAATACAAAAACAATGTGATCCAATATACGGCGGGCGACGGCAATGATCTCATTATCAACAACATGCATACCCAAGGCTCATACAGCGACAATCTGTATTCCGCCTCATTGCAACTCATCAATGCTACCGTCACCGGTTACACTCTCGGTTCGAGCGTTGACGATTTCGACGTGATCATGGGGCTCGGCTCTGAACATATCACTTTCAGAAATAGAGTTAGAGTGACTACCGTCGACGAAGCAGGCAATGTCAATTACAGCTCGGGCTTTTGGAGTGGATCCGGAAATCAATACACTGGCTTCACAGACGAGACCTCCAGAATTCCAATCTGTGTCAGCGAATACGGTCTGCATTATGTGGCGGGCGGACGGTACGATACAATCTATGGCAGTTCGCAACCCGATTCGATAACGCCGGGCGAATACAACGTAGTATATGGCGGCGTCGGAGATGATTCGATTTTTGCAAGTGAATTCCACTGGGGATCATATTCGACTATCTACGGCGTCGACGGCGATGATTACCTTGATCCGGGCGTTGGCAGTTGGGTCGATGCTGGCGCGGGCAATGATTATTTCGTCAATGTCGCCTCTAATTCGACCGTCTACGGTGGCGTAGGCAATGATACTATTGGATTTAGCGGCGATTCGGTGTATGCGGACGCGGGCGACGGCGATAATTCGATCGGTGCTTGGGGGGAGCATGCAACACTCCGCGCGGGTGCGGGCAACGACTACGCTAGTCTCTCTGTTTGGGCGTCCTTATCGACGGTTGATCTGGGCGCGGGCGCTGATAAAATCATAAACGCGGCAACAAAGGTAACGATCAATGCGGGCGCCGACAATGACTCCATCATCAACACTGGAGCGTCGGTTTTAATTAACGCGGTAAGTGGCAACAATCTGATCCAAAACACGGCGTCGAATGTTACGGTGGTCGGAGGAACGGGTAATGATACCGTCGACGGGCAAGTTGCCTTCTATCGATACAACGGCGGTAACGATGTACTCACTGCTCACTCTGAGACTGATACGATCCAATTGATGAACGCCTCGCTCGAAAGTTATTCGTTGAGCGGCTCGGATGTGGTGTTTAAGGTCGGAACGGGCTCGATTTCAATCAAAGGAGCGGCGGGCAATTGGTTCAACATCATCAACTCTCAAGGGACATTACTGCATACGATTCTCGGCGCGGCGAATATCAACAACACCTTGTCGAATACGTTGCTCTCGACAGACATATACAACGACACGATCACCAATACCGGAGCAAACGTCACGATCAATGCCGGTAAGGGCAACGATATAATCAAAGTCGATGCGCTCAACGGTCAAAGCAAAAACGAGTACATCACTTATGCCAACGGCGACGGCAATGATACCGTTTACTTTGCGGACGGCGACGAAACTCTCAAGCTCACGAGCGGCACATTCTCCACTCCATCCGTCAAAGGCAATGATATCATCGTCAAGGTCGGCTCGGGTGCGGTCACCTATAAGGATGCGAAGTCAACTCGGATCAATATTCTCGACGCCGAAAATAAACTCACCTCGAAATATTACGCAGCGACGAATATTAATAACACCCTCGGCAACACGTTGATCGCGACCGACGAGTTCAATGATACGATCACAAACAGCGGCTCGACAGTGACGATCACGTCGGGGGCGGGCAATGACTTCATCACCAACACCGGCGCCAACGTGACGATAGTCGGAGGCGCGGGCAATGACACCATCAATCGCTCGAATGTTTATCAATACTCCGCAGGCAATGATGTGATTACGTCGTACTCGGCGGGCGATTCGCTCAAACTTGTAGGCGATTCGCTCAAGGGTTGGTACGTCAACGGGAGCGATGTCGTCTTCCAAGTCGGTAGTGGTTCGATCAAAGTCAAGAACGCCATCGACAAAACGATCGGTATCATCGATCGCAACAATAAATTTACGTCGAAAATATACGATGCCGACAGTTTGTCGAACGCGCTCGCAAATACTTTGATCGCAGGCAGCGCCAAGGCTGATGTGCTCGTCAATACAGCAAATAATGTGACGCTCCAATCGAACGCGGGCAATGACACCATTACTAACAGCGGCTCGAAAGTTTTCATCCTCGGCGGCGACGGCGCGGATTCGATCAAGAACATCGGCTCGACTGTGACGATAATCGGCGGCAAGGGTAATGATTATATCGTCGGAGGAACGGGCGCGACGATTGATGGCGGCGCAGGAAATGATACGATCAGCCTCGGCGCCAAGAGTATGATCAATTACTCGGTCGGCAGCGGCAATGATTTGCTCGTCGGCTACAACTCTGACAGCACGATTCATTTGCTCAACGGCGCGCTCAACAGCTACACCGTCGACAGCACCGGTAAAGATGTGATCTTTAATGTCGGCAGCGGCAAGATTACTGTGAAGAACGGCGTCGGCAAAAACATTACGATTCTCGACGCGGACGATAATTTGACTTCGCGGGGCTACGGATCGGTGACGATCAGCAATACGACCTCGAACACGTTGATCGCAACGGAAGGTTATGCTGATTCGATCACCAACAGTGGGACGAAGGTGACGATCAAGTCTCAAGCGGGCGTTGACACGATTGCCAACAGCGGGGCGTCGGTTTCGAGCGATGCGGGCGCGGGCAATGACGTGATCACCAACTCGGCGCAATTCGTTACCATCAACGCGGTCAGCGGTAATAATTCGATCAAAAATACTGCGGAGCGAGTGACGATAATCGGAGGATCGGGCAATGATACCGTCAACGGCAAGGTTGCGTTCTACAGATACAACGGCGGTAAAGATGTGCTCACTTCGCATTCGGCAAGCGACACGATTCAATTGATGAACGCTTCGCTCGAAAGTTATTCGCTGAATGGCTCGAATGCAGTATTCAAGGTCGGCGCGGGCTTGATCTCAGTTAAAGGCGGCATCAGTCAGTGGTTTAATTTCATCGACAAGAACGGACAAACCGTCCGGCTCATCCCCGGATCGGCAAATATTTCTAATGCAAACTCCAACTCGTTAGTGTCGACCGAACGCTACAACGCGACGCTCGCAAACGACGACACGATCGCCAACAGCGGAGCGAAGGTCACGATCCAATCCGGCGCGGGCGACGATGAGATCACAAACACCGGCTCGAACGTCGTGATCAATGCCGGCAGCGGCGACGACTTCATTGAATCTAAGGCGGAGTTCGTCACCATCACGGGCGGCGCAGGCAATGATCTGATCACGCTCGACGGCAACAGCAAAGCCCTGATCAATTTCTCGACGGGCGACGGTAACGACTCTATACTCAATTTCGGCGCTAACGATTCAATCAGTTTCAACGGCGCGCTCACCAACTATCATACGCTCGGAAATAATTACGTGTTCAATGTGCGCAACGGCGGCTCGATCACCATCATTGACGGCGCCAATCAAGAGTTCTCGATCAAGAGTTCCTCCTCAAGTTCGATCATCGTCCTCGATGTCGCTAACACTCTCAACAATAAATATGACAACACGCCCTTCAACGGCACCGACGATCGCGATCTCATGACGAACTCCGGCAATAAAGTCACCATCAACAGCGGCACCGGTAGAGATACCATTGTCAACACCGGTCAGGACGTCATCATTCAACCCGGCGGCGGCAACGATTTGATCACCGGCTCGCCCAAGGGACAACTCTATCAGTTCTCGAGTGCCGACGGCGATAACACCATCACCAATTTCGGTCGGAACGACACTCTTAACATGACTGCCGGTCTCACGATGACGTACGACACCGACGGAGATGATGTGCTCGTCACTCTCGCCGGAAGATCTTTCACCGGCACCGTCCGCCTCGTCGACGCCGCAGGATATTCTTTCAACACCGTCAGCGGTTCGGGCGCCAATAAATATCTCACCATTGCCCCGATAATCAACAAGACGCCTAATACCATCTTCAGCGGCACCAATAAGGACGACGAGATGATCAACACCGCCAAGAATGCCACTATTCGTCCGGGCAAGGGCGACGACACCATCACCGGCTCCAACTTCGGCGAGTTCTATCAGTTCTCGAGCGTCGACGGCGATAACATCATTACCAACTTCGGCGAGAACGATTCGCTCAAATCCACCGACGGAAATATTTCCGGCAGCGTCGTCGGCAGTGACTACATCGTTACGATTGGCAGCTCCGCCGTCGTCACGTTGAAGGGCGCCGCCAACCTTCCGTTCGAGCTCGACAAAAATAAAACCCTTCTCACCGTCGATTATGTCAACACCATCAATAACAGCGCCGACAATACAATCGTCAGCAGCGTCGATGACGTGAGAGATTACGTCGTTAATCGCGGTGAGCACGTCACTATTCTGGGCTCCACCAAAAACGATACTTTTGTCAGTTCCGAACACGGAGATTTGTTCCAATTGTCCTCGGGGCATGGCGATAACGTGATCCTCAACTTCGATGAAAACGACACTCTCCACATGATCTCCGGAAAAACCATGACGTTCGACACGGTCGGTAATGACGTGGTCGTCACGCTCAAGGGCAATGTCGCAACCGGCATTGAGACGCTCAAGGGCGCGGCGGGGCTCAACTTCAGCTTGAGTGCCAACGGAAAATATCTCTACGTCGACGGCGTGCCGACTCTCATAAGTCCGAAAGCCAATGCGATTTTCAGCGGCACCGATCGCAGAGAGTATCTGTACAATGACAAGCCCGGCGTCACGATTCAGCCCAACGGCGGTGATGATACCGTCGAAGGCTCCGATTATGGCGAGCAGTTTAACTTCTCGAGCAAGGATGGAAATAATGTCATTCTCGACTTCGGCGAAAACGACAGCATTTGGATGTCAGGCAATGGAGACTCCATGAAGTGGAGCGAGGTCGGCAGTGACGTGATCGTGACGATCGAAGGCGGCGGAAATAAGAGCACCGTCAAACTCCTCGACGCAGCCAGCAATGCATTCACCC
>CALGGP010000071.1 GCA_937915885.1 uncultured Selenomonadales bacterium
GCTGACGACGCGGGGTGGGAACCTCAGCCTCCGTTGGGCGCTGCCGTTGGAGGGTGGGAGCGTCGGCGG
This sequence comes from uncultured Selenomonadales bacterium, assembly GCA_937915885.1. Taxonomy (GTDB): domain Bacteria; phylum Bacillota; class Negativicutes; order Selenomonadales; family Selenomonadaceae; genus Quinella. Next base: position 70 of record CALGGP010000071.1, read on the forward strand.
CGCCCCAAAAAAACCGACAAAAAAGGAAGTGATCACCGTGGCTAAAATTCCGAAGGGCTTAACCGATAAGGATATGGTCAAAAATTACATCGAAGAGCAGACCATCGAAGACAAACTGCTCGCCGCCGAAAAAGAGGCTGAACGAGTCCGCGCGGCGCAAGCGTTGAGAGAACCGCCCAAGCCGCTCGCGCAATCGGGCTTCACCGCCGACCTCGCCGACAAGCTCGGTCGAGAACTGCTCGCGCTCAAGATGGAACTGCTCAACTCCGGCGTCAAAACTTACGACTTCAAAATCAAACGCGACGGCGAAAAAATTACTCTCACCGTCACCAACAAAAAATTTTAGGGAAGTGTCCGACCGTTGACGAGCTCAACCATGACGGCGCTGATAATTTTCGTCGCGGCATATGCGCTGATCATCTCCGAAAAAGTTCACCGCACAATCGTCGGCATCGTCGGCGCCATGCTGATGGTGCTGTGCGGCATCATCGACCAGCCGACCGCCATCCGCCACATCGACTTCAACACGCTCGGGCTGCTGATGGGCATGATGATCATCGTCAACATCACCGCCGAAACGGGCTTATTCAACTTCCTCGCAATCCGCTCGGCGAAAATCGTCCGCGCGCAACCGATAAAATTATTGGTGGCGCTGTCGCTGTTGACGGCAATCTGCTCGGCGCTGCTCGACAACGTGACGACGGTGCTGCTGACGGTGCCGATCACATTTTCGATCGCGCAACAGTTGAAGGTCGACGTGAAACCGTTTTTGATAGCGCAAATCCTTTCGTCGAACATCGGAGGGACGGCGACGCTGATTGGCGACCCGCCGAATATGATGATCGCGTCGGCGGTGGGGCTGAGCTTCATGGATTTCATCATCAATCTGGCGGCGCCGGCGGTCGTAATATTTTTGATCACGATCGCGCTCGTCATCGCAATCTACCACTCGCAACTGCACACGCAACCTGAGCTGCAGGACAAAGTGATGCGAATCAGCTCGTGGAGCAAAATCACGGATCGACTGCTGTTGATAAAATGTCTCGTGGCGTTGGCGCTGACGTTCGGGCTGTTTTCAGTGCACAATCGATTGGGGCTGGAGACGGCGACGGCGGCGTTGACGGGCGCGGGCTTTTTGCTGTTGTTGACGGCGCGACGGGACGACGTGATGATTGCGAAGACGCTCAATCGGATCAGTTGGACGGTGATATTTTTCTTCGCGGGGCTCTACGTGCTGGTCGGGGCGCTGGTCGAGACGGGCGTGATAAAAATATTGGCGGCGCGACTGATGGAGTTTACGTGCGGGTCGGTGAGCACGACGGCGATTTTAATTTTATGGTTGAGCGCGTTGGCGTCGGCGTTCATCGACAACATACCGTTCGTGGCAACGCTGATCCCGCTGATCAAGGACATGGGCGCGATGGGATTATCGAATCTCGAGCCTATGTGGTGGTCGCTGGCGCTCGGCGCGTGCCTCGGAGGGAACGGGACGTTGATCGGGGCGTCGGCAAATGTGGTGGTGGCGTCGATAGCGGCGCAAAAAAATAAGGCGATCTCGTTCATGGAGTTCATGAAGATCGCTTTCCCGATGATGATTTTATCGATTGTGATCTCGACGGCGTATATTTGTTGGCGCTACCTTTAATATTTTATTCCCACCCACCCTCGGCAGTTTCACTGCCAACTTTTTTATCGAT
>CALGGP010000072.1 GCA_937915885.1 uncultured Selenomonadales bacterium
AGGGCGCGAAGATCAGCGGCGGCGACAAACTGATTGACACCGTCGCGAATTGAGAAGGAGGTTTTGACATGAGGTTTCCGAAAGGTTTTCTGTGGGGCGGTGCGGTGGCCGCAAACCAAGTCGAAGGCGCCTACAACGCCGACGGCAAGGGGCTCGACATTCAGGACGTGATGCCGCGCGGCGTCAAGGCTCCGCCGACCGAAGAGCCGACGCCCGACAACATGAAGTTGATCGCGATTGACTTCTATCATCGCTACAAGGACGACGTCAAGCTGTTTGCGGAGATGGGCTTCAAAGTATTTCGGACGTCGATCGCGTGGTCGCGGATTTATCCGAACGGCGACGATGAGCAGCCGAACGAGGCGGGCTTGAAATTCTACGATGATCTGTTCGACGAATGTTTGAAGTACGGCATCGAGCCGCTGGTGACGATCAGCCATTACGAGACGCCGCTCAATCTGGCGAAGAAGTACGACGGTTGGGTGAATCGCAAACTGATCGGCTTTTACGAGAAGTATGTGCGGACGATTTTCGATCGGTACAAGGGCAAAGTCAAATATTGGCTGACGTTCAACGAGATCAATTCGGTGTTGCACGCGCCGTTGATGAGCGGCGGCATTTGGACACCGCTCGAGAAATTGTCGAAACAGGATTTGTATCAGGCGTGTCACCACGAGTTGGTAGCGTCGGCGCTGGCGACGAAGATTGCGCGCGAGATGATGCCGGAGGCGAAAATCGGGTGCATGGTGATCGCGATGCCGATTTATCCGTTGACGCCCAATCCCGACGACATCATCAAAGTCATGAAGGAAGATCACTTCAATGATTTCTTCGGCGACGTGCATTGTCGGGGGATTTACCCGGGCTATATGAAACGATACTTCCGCGAGAACGGCATCGAGATCAAATTTGCGGACGGCGAAGAGGATTTGCTCCGCGACAACACGGTCGACTTCGTGTCGTTCAGCTATTACATGAGCATTTGCGATTCGACGCAGGGCGGACCGAAGGGCGAAGGCAATTTGATGGGCGGCATTGAAAATCCGTATCTGAAGGCGTCGGACTTCGGCTGGCAGATCGATCCGCAAGGGTTGAGATTCATTCTGAATAAGTTTTGGGATCGTTGGCAGAAGCCGTTGTTCATCGTCGAGAACGGGCTCGGAGCAAACGACGTGTTGATAGACGACGGCAACGGCTCGAAGACGGTCAACGACGATTATCGGATTGAATATCTCAACGATCATCTGTTGCAGGTGGCGGAGGCGCTCGAGGACGGCGTGCCGGTGATGGGCTACACGACGTGGGGCTGCATCGACTGTGTGAGTGCGTCGACGGCTCAACTGAAGAAACGCTACGGATTCATCTACGTCGATCGCAACGACGACGGCACGGGGACGCTCGAGCGGTACAAGAAAAAATCGTTCGGTTGGTACAAAGAAGTGATCGCATCGAACGGCGAGAGTCTCAAAAAATAATTTCGGCGCGGATCGATTGTTTTAACGGCGCGATTATGATAAAATGCCTCCGACTAATCAGTGGGAGGTTTTGAAGTGATAAGCAAAGTCACGAAAGCCTACGGCGAGACGGCATTGATCAAACTGATCGCAATCGGTCTCGTCGTAGGCATTATTCTTGCGTTGGCGGTGCCGTCGATAGTGCCGGGCATCGCGGTCTTCGGACGGTTATTCGTCAACGCGTTGAAGGGCGTCGCGCCGATCCTGGTGTTCGTGCTGGTCATCAACGCGCTCAGTCAAAAGGCGGAGCCGGCGAAAGTCATGAAGCCGATCATCATGCTCTACATGTTCGGAACGTTTTGCGCGTCATTGGTGGCGGTCGGAGCATCATTTTTATTTCCGACGCGCTTGACGTTACAGATCAGCGACGCGGAGATCACTCCGCCGTCGGGGATTATTGAAGTGCTCGAGCGGGTGATCATGAATATCGTCGACAATCCGATCCACGCTCTTACGACGGCGAATTACATTGGAATCTTGGCGTGGGCGGTGATAATCGGGTTGGCGCTCAAGCCGGCGAGCGACGTCACTCACGAGATAATCTCGGATTTGGCAAAGGGCGTGACGCAAGTTGTTCAATGGGTGATCCGCTTCGCGCCGTTCGGAATTATGGGCTTGGTGGCGGACTCGATTGCGACGAGCGGCGTCGAGACATTGCTCGGCTACGCAAAATTGTTGGCGGTGTTGTTGGGGGCGTTCTTCTCGGTGGCGCTGATAATGAATCCGCTGATAGTGTTTTTGAAGTTGGGAATGAATCCGTATCCGTTGGTGCTGACGACGTTGAAGGAGAGCGGCATCTACGCGTTCTTCACTCGGTCGTCGGCGGCGAACATTCCGGTGAACATGAATTTGTGCAAGAGATTGCGGCTCGATCCGGAATTTTATTCGATCTCGATCCCGTTGGGGGCGACGGTGAACATGGCGGGGGCGGCGATCACGATCGCGGTGTTGTCGTTGGCGACGGCATACACGATGGATATCAGCGTTGACCTGCCGACGGCGTTATTGTTGTGTTTGATCTCGACGATCGGAGCGTGCGGGGCGTCGGGCGTAGCGGGAGGATCGTTGTTGTTGATCCCGGTGGCGTGCTCGAGCTTCGGCATTGACAGCGATATCTCGATGCAGGTAGTCGGGATTGGATTTATCATCGGAGTGTTGCAGGACAGTTGCGAGACGGCGCTTAACTCGTCGAGCGATGTGCTGTTCACGGCGACGGCGGCGTTGTCGTTGAAGAAAAAGGAAGGCACTTTAAAGCCGTCGGATATGATCCCCGATCCGGAGGATTGATCGATCTCAAGGAATTTGGAGCAAAAAAATAGGGCGTTGCCACGTTGCAACGTCCTTTTTTATTTGATTGTCGCTCGATTCAACGCGTCATTGTCGAGCGTCGACAACTCGATCACTTTATTGATGTCGAGCCCCGCCGCTTTGGTAAATCTCTCGCCGTACTCGTGATCGGCTCGATAGCAATGCGCCGCGTGACGATATTTTATATTCTCGGTGACGGGCGCAATGTCCGCCGTCGTGTTTTCGATCAAAATTTGTTTCTTATCCTCCGTCAACAGCCGCCACAATTTGCCCGCCGCTTTAAAATTATCATCGGTGGGATCGTCCGACGGATCATATCTCCACATCGCGCCGTCCAAATTCAATGGCGGCTCGGCGACTTCGGGTTGCGCCGTCCAATATCCCTGACTGTTGGGAGTGTAAGCGGGCGTTGCGCCGTAATTTCCATCGACCCGCATCGCGCCGTCACGATGATAGTCGTTGACTTCGCACTTGGCTCGATTGACGGGAATATAATTATGATTGATGCCCAACCGATATCTTTGCGCGTCGCCGTAAGCGAACAATCTGCCTTGCAAAAGTTTGTCGGGGCTGAAGCCGATCCCGGGCACCACATGCGCGGGCGAGAACGCCGATTGCTCGACTTCCGCAAAATAATTTTCGGGATTGCGATTGAGCTCATACACGCCGACTTCGATCAACGGATATTCGGCGTGCGACCAAACTTTTGTGATGTCGAACGGATTTTCATGATGATTGCGCGCTTGCTCCTCCGTCATCACCTGAATGTACATCGTCCACTTCGGAAAATCGCCGCGCTCGATCGCATCAAACAAGTCCTTGCCGTGATACTCCCGATCTTGACCGTTAATTGCGGCGGCTTCCTCGTTCGACAAATTTTTGATCCCCTGTTGCGTTTTGAAATGAAACTTGCACCAAAATCTTTCGTTCGCCGCGTTGTAGAGCGAATAGGTATGACTGCCGAAGAAATGCATATGACGGAACGATGCGGGAATGCCGCGATCGCTCATCACGATCGTGATCTGATGAAACGCCTCGGGGAGCAACGTCCAAAAATCCCAATTGTTTTGAGCGGAGCGCCGACCCGTGCGCGGATCGCGTTTGACGGCTCGATTGAGATCGGAGAATTTATGAGTGTCGCGAATAAAAAAAACGGGCGTGTTGTTGCCGACCAAATCCCAATTGCCCTCGGTGGTATAAAACTTCGTCGCGACGCCTCGAATGTCGCGTTCGCAATCGGCGGCGCCGCGCTCGCCCGCGACCGTCGAAAACCGAGTGAAGGCTTCGGTCACCGTGCCGGGCTGAAGAACTTTCGCCTTGGTGTATTGAGAAATATCGTTGGTGATCGTCAGCTTGCCGTAGGCTCCCCAGCCCTTGGCGTGCATGCGACGCTCGGGTATGACTTCGCGATTAAAATGCGCCATCTTCTCGAGCAGCCACACGTCCTGCATGGCGACGGAACCGCGCGCTCCGAAGGTAATCGAGTGATCGTTATCGGCGACCGGTGCTCCGACTTCGTTGGTGAGTTTCTTGTTCATATTCCACGCTCCTTTCTTACGTTGCAAGTGTAATTGATTGATCGGATAAAATCAACGGCTAAGAAAAATTTTTTTGAGGAACGCGACCGTAATCAAAATCTAATTCAAAATACTTGCCTCAGAATTTCTTTGATAGGGGGATTTTTTGTCGTCAAAATGGAGAGGAGCTCTGATGCCTATGAAGTGTTGAGTGCCGAGTTGATGTTGTGTTTGAGCGAAAGGAGAAATTTTTTATGGCAGCACCATTTGCATTAATATCGGGAGCTTTGCATACCATCGGAGGGTCTCTCACAAGTATTGCAAGTCATGCAGCAACCGCATTGCATTCACTGACAAGCTCCGCCGTTACCTATTTGACAGGCGTTATGAGCAGTCGTCCGGCAGAAGACAACATCAAGGGTGCAATAGATTTGGTCGCCCACGCCTTTACCACAGGACAAGAGGTCGCCAACTTGCACGATAAAGTTGTCCAATTCAGGAAGGATAACGGCGAAAACGCAAAGTTAAGTACTGAATTGATATCAGAAGCCACAAAGTTATCGTCTGAGGTTGTCGGACTAAGCGATTCGATTGCAAACCTGATAACTACAACCGGTGTCCCCGGACTGGCATTGGCGTCTTCCGTTTTGAATTTGAGTGCAGCAGTTCTCGCTGTCCTTGATGGGGTCGATGAAGATGAGCGGGAAGAGGTCGTAAAAAGTACAATATCGTTGACCGCCGAAGTCATAAGGAGTGTGTATCCGGGGCAATTAAATCCTTTCGGTGCCGTTGATTTGTTTGAAGCGACTGCAATCGGATTATATATGGGCGGAGTTCAATCCAAGAAGAGCCTCGAACAATACTCCGTCGACGGCGAATTGAGTCTCATTGATAAACGTGATATAGCAATCGATACGGCATTGACTTCAATGTACGAATTCACGCATACGTTCACTCACGGTCTGGATGATGCGTTTTTCGGATTCGTGGAAAACGTGACGGCTAAGATAACCGGCACCACAGTCGATAATTACAGCGGATTGAATTATGCCCAAAAGGCAGCTGAAGGCTACAAAATTCTGTTCAATGCCATCGGACAGCGGAGTCAAGAGGCAGCTTCCCGGTTCAAAGATTCGTTCGAGACGTGGTCGACCGAGCTGGTGAAGACTTTGACCGGCAAAGGCGATTATGTTGTCGGCACCGGTGCAAACGATTCGCTTGTCGGCAGTAAACATAATGACTCGCTCATCGGCGATGCGGGCAATGATACTCTCGTCGGCGGCAAAGGTAAGGATATCATAGCCGGTGGCGAGGGCAATGATAAAATTTTTGGCGACGACGGTAATGATACTCTCTACGGCAGTACGGGTGACGATACTGTATACGGCGGCAAGGGTCATGATAAGTTATACGGCAACGAAGGCGATGATGCTCTCCACGGCGATGATGGCAAGGATACGCTCTACGGCGGTGAAGGTGACGATACTTTGTACGGCGACAAGGGCAATGATAAAATCTTCGGCAGTCTCGGTGATGATACGTTGATCGGCGGAGCCGGCAATGATCAGTTGACGGGCGGCGACGGCGAGGATGTTTTCTACTACTCGGCAGGCGAAGGCAACGATGTGATCGTCGATTACGTCAGCTACGAAGACATTATTCAGATCGGTAGCGGCACAATTAAAAAGGTGTCGATGAAGAAAAATAATGTAGTGATTCAACTTAACAAAGGTAAGATCACCATTAATGACGGCAAGGACAAATACATTACGATCATTGACGCCGACGACAACGAGCTGGTATATCTCAACGGGCGACTGACTGATCCCGACGACGATCCCGATGATGGTGATGACGATACTGACGACGGCGATGATGTGATCGTTGTTGTGATCGAAGAAGATGTTGATCGCGGGGCTCCGACGGCGGTTTTAAGCCCCGACGAAGTGAGTCCGTTCCGTCTGACGGATTATAACGCGACTGCGACTCAAGCGGCGGTGAACATCGACGCTCGGAACGTCAGCAACTTCGCCATCTATGCGGACGAGAGACATAATCTCATCTACTCGAGTAATAACGGCGGAACCGTGACGGGCGGCGCAGGCAACGATGTGATCTACCTTGGAGAGGGACTCGGTTCGGATCGAGTGCGTTATGCATACGGCGACGGCAACGATATCATTTATAATTTCGCCGACGAGGATGAATTTAAATTTTATTCGTATGATGTGAATTTGAAGAATGTCTCGTTCAGCGGCAACGATGTTATTTTAAATGTCGGCTCGACGAGTTACAACACTGCGACTAACACCATCACACTCAAGGACGCTAAGGATAAAAATATCTACATTGAAGGATACTATTCGTATGATAATAGCAAACGGACATACGGGCTTGTTGATATCTCCGACAATACAGCGGTGCTTGATGCTAACTACCTTGGCACGTTCACGCGGAGCTTGTATGCCGATTCGTTCAAAGACATAGACGCGAGTAATGTGGTCAATTCTCTGCAGATTGACGGCGACGGTCAAAATAACGTCATTTACGGTAGCAAAGCTAAATCATATATTTACGGTAACGGCGGCGACGATACCATCTATGGCGCCTCCAATGGTGGTCGGATTTATGGCGGCGACGGTAACGATGAGATTCATGCGGCAAACAGCAGTATGATTGTCAATAACACTGTGGATGGTGGCACAGGCAATGATGTGATCTACCTCGGAGAAGGACTCGGCAAAGATCGAGTGTTCTACTCTTATGGCGACGGCAACGACATCATCTACAACTTTGCCGACGAGGATGAATTTAAATTTTATTCGTATGATGTGAATTTGAAGAATGTCTCGTTCAGCGGCAACGATGTTATTTTAAATGTCGGCTCGACGAGTTACAACACTGCGACTAACACCATCACACTCAAGGACGCTAAGGATAAAAATATCTACATTGAAGGATACTATTCGTACGATAATAGCAAACGGACATACGGGCTTGTTGATATCTCCGACAATACGGCAGTGCTCAATGCCAACTACATGGGCACATTCACGCATTGGCTGTATGCCGACTCGTTCAAGGACATAGACGCGAGCAATGTGGTCAACTCTCTGCAGATAGACGGCGACGATCAAAATAACGTCATTCACGGCAGCAAAGCTACGTCGAACATTTACGGCAATGGCGGTGACGATACCATCTACGGAGCCGTCAATGGCGGACAAATTTACGGCGGCACCGGCAATGACGTAATTCATCTCGGCGACGGGCTCGGACAAAATGTTGTCTATTATGGTTACGGCGACGGCAATGATACCGTCCACAACTTCACCGAAGCCGACCACATTTATCTCGTCAACTCGAACGCCAAGCTCGACAACATCTCTTACAATAACAACGATGTGATTCTCAATCTCACGTCCGGCAATACGATCACTCTCAAAAATGCCAAGGGCACGACTGTCAATATCACGGGGCAATCGTACGGCAGCTATTCAACCTCCGACAGCGATCAATTCCCGACGAATGACAAGTATTGGTTCATTGACGATAATCGATCCGACATCGCCCCCATCAACGATCCGCTTGACGCGATCCTCGACGTAAAAGATACTTCGCTCGATTTGCCCGACGATCCGTTGACGGCAATCAAACCGTCGGCGCTCGATCGGATCACCTCCGCGCGGAAACGCACAAGAAAATAATTTTCCTCAACAAAAAAAATATCCCCGAAGGGATTGAAGGGCGGCAGTCTTTATGGGGCGGGTGGGCAACGAGTTTAGTTCAAGACCAAAGAATTTATGAAGAAAATA
>CALGGP010000073.1 GCA_937915885.1 uncultured Selenomonadales bacterium
CACGACGCTCTTCCGATCTCTTTGTTCCTTATCAGGAACCGTGAATGAAAAGGGGCGCCGCCACCGCTCCCACCCACCGAGGCGGCGCCCAAATGGGGATCGTGGTTCCCACCCCGCGTTGGCGACGCCCTGCGTGATCGGGGTCGCCTTCGACCAAAAAGGTCGGGCGCCTTCAACCAAAAAGGCGGGGCGCCGCCGACCAACGGGCGGGCGCTTTCAACCAAAAAGTCGTGGCGTCGCCGACCAACGGGCGGGCGCCGTCGATCAAAAAGGCGGAGCGCCTTCGACAGCAAAGAGCGGGGCGCTTTCGATCAAAAAAAGTCGGGCGCCGCCGGCGCGGGTGGGCATGCCATCCTCTGTTGGGCGCCGACGTTGGGGGGCGGGAGCGGCGGCGGCGCCTTTTTAATCCCGATGCGTAATAATTATTTTTGGAGGGATCGTTGATGGCGGACGAAAAAAATTATTGGGTCGGCAAAGAAAATCAATTCTCCGCCGAAAAATTAAAAGCCGGCGAGACCATCATTCTCGTCGGCTTCGGTCAGAGCATGGTTCCGATCCTCAAGTCGGGGCAGCCCGCGCTCGTCGCCCCCATCAACGACTCCACTCCCCTCAAAAAAAATGACGTCGTCTTTGCGAAAGTCAACGGGCATTTTTACTTGCACAAGATCGCCGCTGTCAAAAATGGTAACTCGTATCTGATCGCCAACAATCACGGGCACGCCAACGGTTGGGTGTCGCGCAATAAAATTTACGGCAAAATGATTCAGCGCCTTTGATCGGAGTGATTCCATTGAAACAAAATTTAGTCTCGCGTCGCAACATCAACTTTGTGCTCGACGGCTTTCAAAAGTTTTTTCAAAGATGTCTCTCGACCGGCGGTCTCAATTCGCTCGAGATGAAAAATTTTATGGAGCCGATCTTCGCTCGCGTCGGCTACCGTGATCCTCTTCACGGGGGGGGGCCAAGCTGTAACATCTTACTGATTCATGACGTCGGCATCGGAGATTTCATCGTGATGTCCGCCGCCGTCAGAGAGATCAGACGTATCTGGTCGACCGCAAACATCACCTTGATTATCAATCCGCGCGCTCGTGAGATTGCCGAGTGTTGCCCTTACGTTGATGAAGTCATCGTCAATGCGGCGGCGTTCGATGGAAATAATTTCGAGCAGCTTTATATTTGGAACGCCGATATCGCAAAAATTTTGCTCGACAGGCAACTCGACATTTGTTTTTCCTTCAATTACACGCCGACGACAATCCTGTTGGCTTATATGAGCGGGGCGCGCGAACGTCTTGGATTTAGGCTTAGTCTCGATATGAACACCGAAATTTTTGTGCCGCCCGATTTTCTTCACTGCTATCATCTTGCGCCGCTGTTGACTGTCGAAGTGCCGCATTTACTCTGCGGAACGCACCAAGCGGACAGTTGCCTCGCTCCGCTCGATTACATGCTCCGCACTCCGATTGCGAATCGTGAGTTGGAAGTTTGGTTCACGCCGTCCGATCGCGCGCTCGCAAAAAAATTTATTGCTCCTCTCATCGACGACAATCGAAAAATTTTTGCGCTCGGCATCGGAGGTTCCGCGCCTATAAAACGTTGGCCGCCAAAAAAATATGCCGCGCTCGTCCGACGCCTTGTCGCATACGAGCCGGATATTAAATTCGTCATCATCGGAGGCGAAGCCGACATCCAATCGGCGGAAACATTCAAAAGCGCGCTCGATGAAAAATTTATCGCCAATCATTTGCTCGACCTCACGGGTAAATTGAATTGCCGTCAAAGTGCGGCGGCGATCGGTCTCTGCGATCTTTATATCGGCAATGACACCGGTGCACTCCATATGGCGTCGGCAAATAAAGTGCCCATCCTGAATCCGAATTGCTTTCCTATGGACATTCCAATGACGCAATACGCCTTCCCGATAATCTATGCGCCATATCATGTGCCGTCAGTCGTCGTTCGACCGGCGCACGCCCTCCCCGAGTGCAGACACTCAAGAGGCTTGGGCGGCTGTTGCGTTCCAACAACTCATTGCATAGCTCAAATTGAGGCTGATACGGTTTTTGACGGTTATCTCGAATTGAAGAAGCGCATCGCCGAAAAAAATATCGAGCCGCTGTTTATAAGCAATGCGTAATTCGTAATTAAAGAGCGTGCGTCGATGATGCGGGATGGGACGATTGGGCTCCGATTCGCCACGCGGTGTGCGGAGCGTTGTGACGATCGGGCGCCGCCTGCCGCGTTGGTGTTCGGTGCTGTGCGAGGAGCGGGCGTGCCTGCCGCGTTGGTAGTCGGCGTGTTGAGACGGCGGCGCCCCAAAAAAAAAATCGGGATTAAATTTTTCAGTTGAGCTCGATCAAAATTTTGGGACTGTGCGTCAACGGCTTGGCTCCGTCGCTCGTCACCAGCACCGTATCTTCAATCCGCACTCCGCCGAGCCCGACGATGTATACCCCGGGCTCGTCCGTCACGATCATATTCGGTTTCAACTCTCCGCACGCGCTGAACTTCGACAGGCGCGGCTCCTCATGTATTTCGAGCCCGACTCCATGCCCGAGCCCGTGCGTAAAATTTTTTTCCAAGCCCGCCGCATTCAACGCCTCGCGGGCTTTTTTGTCGACGTATCGTCCCGACACTCCCGCGCGGATTTCTTTCAACCCGATCAATTGCGCGTTGAGCACCGCCTCATAAATCCGTCGTTGTTCGTCCGTCGCGCGTCCGACCATCACCGTCCGCGTCATGTCCGAATGATAGCCCTCGAACACCGCCCCAAAATCCATCGTCACGAACTCGCCATTGGCGATCACTTTCGTCGACGCTCGAGCATGCGGATAACTGCCGTTGAGCCCCGACGCCACGATCGTTTCAAACGCCGCACGCTCCGAGCCGTACTGCCTCATCAAATATTCCAGCCGCGCCGCTATTTCGATCTCCCGCACTCCCGCGCGGATATAATTCAATACTTCGGCAAACGCCCGATCCGCAATCGCGCACGCTCGTCTGATCCGTTCGATCTCGTCGGCGTCTTTGATCTGACGGAGCCCGTCGAGCGTCAACGGTTTGAAAATCCAATCGGGCAAAAATTTTTGTAGCGCGTTGAGCGCGTCGACCGTCAAGAAATTGCCTTCGACGCCGATCAGCCGAATCCCGATCGATTTTAGTTGAGCGGCGGTCTCCCGCATCAGCCCCGTCTCGTGCTTGACGATCTCGAACGACGGACATTCGAGCCGCGCCTGATCGTCATAGCGCCCGTCGGTGATCAGAATTTGTCGGTCGTGCGTGATGAGCAGAATGGTGCTGTCGCCGGTGAAGCCGCTGAAATATCGAACGTTGACGGGCTTGCCGACGAGCATGATGCCAATTCGTTTCGAGCGCAAAAACGAGCGTAATGCGTCGAGCCGCGACATCATACAACGCCTCCGAGTTTGCGAACAGCAAGGTCGAGCGCGGCGAGGTAACTGTCGACGCCGAAGCCGACCACTTGACCGAGCACGACGGGCGCGATCACCGAGTGATGTCGGAACTCCTCTCGCGCGTGGACGTTGGAGATGTGAATCTCGATCACCGGCACGTCGACGGAAGAAATTGCGTCGCGGAGTGCGATGCTGTAGTGAGTGAAGGCGCCGGCGTTGAGCAGAATGAAGTCGAAACGATTGCGGGCGTCCTGGATCGCCGTCACCAGCTCGCCTTCGATGTTCGATTGCATGAAAGCGATCTCGTCAACGTCGAGCTGAGCGGCGCGGGCGCTGAGCATCTCCTCAATGTCGTCGAGCGTCGCCGAGCCGTAGATTTCGGGCTCGCGCGTCCCCAACATATTTAAATTCGGTCCGTTCAATACCAATATGCGTTTCAAATCGATGCCTCCTCAAAATAAAAATCC
>CALGGP010000074.1 GCA_937915885.1 uncultured Selenomonadales bacterium
CACGTGTCAGTGTGGGCCACGCTCTTCTCCCACTGGTAGTTGAGGCTGGCCTCGAAGTCGACGCCAACCCTGGCTAAGTCAAACAATCCGAAGAAGCTACACTTGTCCTCGTGCTCGAAGCCGAAGATGACCGACGCCGAGGTGCTGTTGCTGTTCTCCTTGCCGGTGGTGCTGCTGGTCCATGTAGCCCACTCAGTAGAGGGTGCATTGTCTCCGTAGTCGTAGTCCTCGCCGGCATGGGCATAGCCCTGGGGCACTTTGGCCCAGTAGGGTGCTGCGGCAAGTGCGAACTTGATGCGTGGCTCACTCATCGTGGCCTGGCATGAGACGAACTTGTAGCGGCGTGTGTCGATATTGGTGTATGAGGTGGCACAGAAAGCGGGGAAGTTGGCACCGAAGTGGAAGTCACCATCTTTACTCCAGCTGCAGACTGAACCTACGCCGCCCGTATGTAGCTCCTTGCGGGTCATGACACCTTTAAGTGTGTCGGGCGTGAGCACTTCCACGCAGGCATAGATACCGCGGCTATGAATGTCGCCTGCAGAACTGCTCCATTTCTTGCTGTGAAAGTTAGCCACACGTGTGCCTAAGTAAGCAAGCTGTTCGTAGCCTTCGGGCAGGTCGTCGGTGAACCGACCCACGGCCACGTTGTCGCTGTGGATGGCCACATCGATGAGCTTGCCATCCTCTTTGTAGCCGCCGAAGCTGACCTGTTCGAACTCATTGCTGTCGTTCAGACGGTAGAGTCCGTTGTGCAACAGCACGTCAGGACGTGAACCCATGCCTTGCGTATGTACCACGGCAATGGTGCTATTGGTGTTGGTGCTGGTGCGGTCGGAGCCCCAGTTGCTTAGCTCTACCTTCTGCTCCTCCTCGAAACGGAAGACCTGCTGCAGCAGGTTGTTGTTGCCCCTCTGCAGCACATAGAACACTGACTTGGGGTTCTTGTTAATATGGCGGTTGGCCACGGCGAGGCATAGCACGCTATTACCAGTGTTGGCAATGTCGCCAAACTTGATGTCGAGGAACGATGATATACCGGCCTTCTCCACGGGCAGTGTGCCGATGTAGTCGGTCACCTCGTCGAGGTTGCTGTTCTCAGTGGCATCGAACTTCATGATGTCGTCCATCAATACGCGCACGTGAATCTGGTCGTTATGCTGGTAGATGATGCCCAGGTCATTATAGCCGTTCTCGTCAAGGTCTCCCACGCAGGCACGCACGCAGTCGGTGGGGAAGGTGCGCTGAGCCAGCACGGTGGTGTAGTCTGTGCCGTCAAACACCGTCCAGTAGTTGCAGAATCCCACCACCACGTCGTCCACGCCGTCCACCAGCTCCTCATATTCCGCGATCTTCCGGCCGGTCTGCGGATCGTATTCGACCTTCGTCAGCTCGCTGTCGTGGAAATAATAGCTGTCGACAAGGTTTTTAATATCCATTGTTATTTCAGCGCCTCCAAAATTTGTCGCCCGCCGTCCGACAATAATTTTTCCGCCAACATCGACCCCAACCGTCCGGCATCGTCAATCAAGCCGACCGTCGAGCCACGAATTATTTTTACTCCGTCGAGCGACGCGATCAGCCCTTCGACGGTGATTTTTTTTGCCTCGACCGTCGCGTACACTCCCACCGGCACTTGACAGCCCCCCTCGATCACTCGCAAAAACGAGCGCTCCGCACTCACCGCCGCACGCGTCAAGCCGTCGTCGAGCACCCGAATTATTTCTGCCACCGCCCGATTGCCTTTGACGAGCTCAACCGCCAACGCTCCTTGCCCCACCGCAGGCATCATCACCGTCGGCGACAGCTCCGCGCGGATCCGATCGCCGAAGCCCAACCGTCGGAGCCCCGCCGCCGCCAAGATGATCGCGTCAAACATTCCCGCGTCCAATTTTTTTAGCCGCGTCTCGACATTCCCGCGTAAATCCTCGACCGTCAAATCCGATCGGAGCGCCAACAGTTGAGCTCGTCGACGCAGGCTCGATGTCCCGACGACCGCTCCGCGCGGAAGTTCTTCGATCGCGCCGAACCGATTGCTCACGAACGCATCAAACGGATCGGCGCGCCGCGTGATCGCTCCTATCAAAAATTCCGTCGGCAACTCCGCCGGCACGTCCTTTAAACTGTGCACCGCCAAATCGATGCGCCCGTCGAGCAGCGCCGTCTCGATCTCGCGCGTGAATAAGCCCTTGCCGCCGATTTTCGACAGCGGCGCGTCCAATATCCGATCGCCCTTCGTCGAGATTTTGATCAGCTCGACCGCCATCGACGGAAAAAATTTTTTCAGCTCCGTCGCAATAAAATTCGCCTGCCATAAGGCAAGCGCACTCCCGCGCGTCCCAATCCTAATTCTGTCCACATTGAAGCCCCCATCATCGAGATTTTTGCCGACTTGATTGTCATCGACTGGAAATTTTTTCGACGCCGGCGCACTCCCGCGCGTCCCAATTCTAATTCTGTCCACATTGCACTCCCCCGTCGTCGAGATCAAACAAGCCCTTCATCGCGTCCGCATAAAATTTTTCATTGGGCGTGCCCGCCGACGAGTTCATATTCATCATCGGCAATCGCAACAACTTGCGCACGATCATTCGCGTCATATTGTCGATCACGCGTTGCTCCTCGACCGTCAACGCCGTCAACTTCGATGACGCTCGACGCATTTCACGCTGCCGAACTTCTTCCGCGCGCTCCGATAACGACGCCATCAACGGTTGAAACGGCATGTATTTAAAGCGCTCGACCAGCTCCGCCGTCGCCTCGTCGATGATTTTTCGAGCGAGCACCGCCTCTTCGCGCCGCTGCTGAACGTGCTCGTCGACGACCGCCTCGAGATCGTCAATGTTGTAAAGCGTCACGCCGTCGATCGAGCCGACTTCGGGATCGACGTCGCGCGGCACCGCTATATCGATGATGAAGACCGGCTTCCAATTGCGCCGAGCCATGATGTCGCGCGTGCGCTGCGTTTTGATGACGTAATGAGGCGCGCCCGTCGATGTGACGATCACATCAACGTTCAATGAGCGCGTGCCGGTTTCGTCCCAAGCGACCGCCTCACCGCCGAGCTTCGACGCCAACGCCCGCGCCCGTTCCGGATGATGATTGGTCACAAAAATTTTTTCGACGCCGTGAGATATCAGATGTTGAGCGGTGAGCTCCGCCATTTTGCCCGCGCCGTAAATCAGCGCCGTCCGACCGACGAGGCTGCCGAGTTTTTTGGCGGCAAGCTCGACCGCCGCGTACGACACGGAGATGGAGTTATAAGCAATTTTGGTATCGGTGCGGACTTTTTTTCCGACGGCGATCGCGCGATTGAAAAGGGTGTTGAGCACGGTGCCGGTGGCGCCGACTTCCTTGGCGATCGCGTAGGCTTCCTTGACTTGCGACAGAATTTGCCCTTCGCCGAGCACGAGCGAATCGAGGCTCGACGCCACCTCGAAAAGGTGTTTGATGCAATCGGCGCCGTCGAAGGTGTAGAGAAATTCCTCGGGGCAATCGAAAAAGTTTGTCGGGTGATCGCCGACGCAATATAATTCGGTTCGATTGCACGTCGACAGCAGAACGGCTTCGCCCGATTGATTTTCGATCAAAAAATTTCGGATCGCGTCCTTGGAGAGAGAAAATTTTTCGCGGACGTCAATCGGCGCGGTTCTGTGATTGAGTCCGATAACAGTCAAGTGCATTGCGAACAGCCACCTCTAAATTCTCCGAGTCGATGTTCGGAGGAAAAAATTTTTCGAGCTCAAGGCGAATTGATTTTGAAAGTGCGGGGGATTTGCCGCCGGTGGAGATCGTCAAGAGCAGATCGCCGCGTCGGATCGTTGACGGATTTTCAAAGCGCCGAACGTCGTCGGGCACATCGGATTTGTCGACGACATTGACGAGCATATTTTTTTCTGCGGCTTCGACGGCGGCTTGACGATTGACGTCGGGATCGTCGGTGGCGGCGATCAAAAGCACTCCGCGCGGAATGCAACCGTACTCGTATTTTTGACGGAGCCAAGAAATTTTATGGGCGCCACCGCCGCTCCCACCCTCGGAGGTTGGCGCCCAACAGTGATCGTGGTTCCCACCCTGCGGCGTTGGCGCCGTGCTTTCCTCCGAAGGACGGGCAGGCTCCTGCGCTGATTTAATGAGGGCGCCGTCGAAAAATTTTACGCGGGCGCCGTCGACCGAAGAAGCGGGCGCCGCCGGCGCGGGTGGGCATGCTGTCCTCTGTTGGGCGTCACCGACTAATTTTATGTGGGCGCCGCCTACTGTGCGGGCGCCACCGACAGATTTAATGAGGGCACCGTCGACCGAAGAAAAGGGCGCCGCCGGCGCGGGTGGGCATGCCGTCCTCGGTTGGACGTCACCGACTGTTTTTTTGAGGGCGCCGCCGGCGCAGGGTGGGACCACTGTCCTCGGTTGGGCGCCGCACTCGACGGGCGGGAGCGTCGGCGGCGCCCCCTGATCATCAGTCGAGATCAAAGCTCGCAGCTCAGAACAGATGTCCGGCGCAATCAAAAAAATCTCCGCGCCGGCCTCGAGCAGCCCCAAAATTTTTCGATGCGCCACCGCGCCTCCTCCCACCACCACACAAATTTTATCCTCAACGTCGAGATTGATAGGGTATCTCAAAAATTTTTTCGCCTCCATCAAAATGAATTGCCTTCAACATTGTCGATATTATATCCGTAAAGCGTCGGCGGTGCAAAATAATTTTCAAACGGCAGGGAATTTGTTCAGCCGCGTTGAATACAATTCTAAACGACATCATGAGCAAGGAAGGGATCAGTGTGATGAAAGGCAGAGAACGTCCAAAAATATTGATCGCCGATGACACGGAAGGGAGTCGACAGCTCAAAAAAATTTTCGAGACGGAATATCAAGTGGTCGAAGTCGCCGAGGGGCAAGATATTTTCGAGCCGGTGACCGAACATAAATTCGAGATCGCGCTCATCGATATAAAATTTCCGCGCGCCCGCGAATTTGTGATGCGCCTCAAATCCGATGATCACTTTGCGGAGATTCCCGTGCTTGCTTTGGTGTCCGACGTCGACAGCGGCATTCACTCCATAACCAACGGCGCGTCGGATTTTATAATGCGCCCCTACAACGAGACCATTGCGCGGCATCGTGCGCGTGCCGTCATCGACAAGTTTGCGGTCGAGCGCTTTTTGGCGCACAGCGACATCGATCGCGATCCCTTCGACAATCAATATCACGTTGAGATCGATCGGTTGACGGGGCTGTACAATCGCGAGGCGTTTTGCAAGCGCGCGGCGGCTCTGATGCAGGCGAATCTCGATCAAAAATATTTTATAATCTACTTCGACATCAGTTGTTTCAAGGCGATAAACGATCTGTTTCATATCGAGACGGGCAATTCGATCCTTCGGACGGCGGCGAATTATTTTGAGCGGCAGATCGATCCGAGCGTCGGCATCGTCGGACGGATGGAAGCGGATCATTTTGTGGTGTGCATTCCGCAGGACAGAATTAATGTCGGGCAAATTCTTGACGGGCTCGACGGCGCAATTCAGGCGCTCGACATCAGCCACAATATTTTATTTTACGCGGGCGTTTATCCGGTCAACAACGTCGACCTGCCGGTTGATCAGATGTGTGATCGGGCGAATATGGCGCTGAAAAAAGTCAAGGGCAATTACATGAATCGGTACGCGTATTACGACGACGGGATGCGCGAGCTGATGTTGCAGGATCAGATGATTGTGCGGGACATGGAGGCGGCGCTGAGGGAAAATCAATTTCGGATATTCCTGCAGCCGGTGTACAACGTCAAGACAGACAGCGTCGAGAGTGCGGAGGCGCTGATCCGATGGTTTCACCCGATCAACGGGATGGTGTCGCCGGGCAAATTTATCCCCGTGTTCGAGCGCAACGGCTTCATCGTCAAGACGGATCGGTTCGTGTGGGAGGAAGTCTGCAAATTTATCAAGCAACAGCGCGAGGAGACGGGGCAAGTGATCCCTGTGTCGGTGAACGTGTCGCGGCTCAACTTTTACAATCTCGATCTGTTGGAATTTTTATTGGGGCTGCTCGAAAAATATGATCTGGAATCGTGGATGTTGAAGTTGGAGATCACCGAGAGCGCGTATACCGACAATCCGCATCAATTGATGTCGATAATCAAAGCGTTTCGCGAGGAAGGCTTCCCCGTGCTGATGGACGATTTTGGCTCGGGCTACTCGTCGTTGAACATGCTGAAGAATTTGCCGGTGGACGTGTTGAAGGTGGATATGGCGTTCGTACGGGAGCTGGAGGAATCGGAGCGCGCGTACATGATTTTGAAGTTTATAATGATGTTGGCGCGGGAGCTCGGGATGGACGTGATAGTTGAGGGCGTCGAGACGAAAAAGCAATTAGATTATCTCGTGAGCCTCGGGGCGGATAAAATTCAAGGATATTATTTTTCGAGACCGCTGCCGGTGCCCGACTTCAAAAAACTCGTCGCCGAAAAACAGAATACATCTACCAGTGATTGATAAAAATTTTGAGGAGGAATGAATCAATGCCGACAATCAAAAAAGAATCCTTCGGAAAAACCGCCGACGGACGCGAGGCGACCCTCTATACCCTGCGCAACAACAAGGGCAATGAGGTCAAGATCACCGACTTCGGAGCGCGCATCGTCTCGTGGCGCTTCCGCAATGCCGACTTTCAAAACAAATTCGTGCTGGTCGGGAAAAAATCCGCCGCCGAATACGAGACCGACGATCAAGAGCTCGGCGTAGTGTACGTCGACGGCAAATCGCATCTCGCCGACAAAATTTGGAGCGCCTCCGAATCGGTCGAGGGCGTGACGTTCAGCATTGCCGACGGCGACAAAAAAATTTCCGTCAACTACAGCGTGTCGAACGACAACGAGCTGAGCATCAAGTACGAGGCATCGGGCGGCGTCGAGGACGTTTCGACGAATGTTGTGTTCAGCGGCGACGCGCTCACCGCACCCGATTTCAAGATTTTCTCCGACGACTTCAAATCGGTCGACGATAAGATGTGGAAGCTGATCGATAAGCCGGCGGAGGTCGAGATGGAGCTTGGGATGTTCGGCTTCGACATCGGCTGCCCGATTGATTATTTCGATGCGGGGCTCAAAAACGGCGCCGACATTTTCTCCGCCGCCGACAAGCTGTTGCTCAACATGTACGCGACGCAGGATAACGTCCACGTCGAGAAGTTGCCGGACGGGTTTGCGATCAAAACTTCGGGCTCGAAAAAGACCGACGACGGCGTGATCAAATCGCAAACCGTCTATATGCTCAGAAATCGGAAAGGATAATTAGGAATTAGGAATGAGGAATTAGGAATTAAAAACGATAAAAATTTGAGGAGCGGCTACACGACGGGGGCATGCGCCGCCGCCGGAGTGAAAGCGGCGCTCCTTTTTCTTTGCAACGATAGACGAGTGAGCGCGGTGGCGTTGACGGCGCTTGACGGTACTCAATTAGAAATTCCGATAAAAAATTTGGATCGGATTGATGATCGGACGATCCGCGCGGATGTAATAAAATTTAGCGG
The DNA here is from genome assembly GCA_937915885.1 of uncultured Selenomonadales bacterium. Lineage (GTDB taxonomy): Bacteria > Bacillota > Negativicutes > Selenomonadales > Selenomonadaceae > Quinella. The sequence continues at coordinate 7,525 of CALGGP010000074.1, forward strand.
CGACGATCCCGACATCACCGACGGCGCGACGATCATCACGACGATCCGATTGATTGAAGGCAATGAAATAAAATTTGTCGGAGGCGCGGGCGTCGGTCGAGTGACGAAGGCGGGGCTTCAATTGGCGATAGGCGAGCCGGCGATCAATCCCGGACCTCGACAATTGATCCGAAATGTGGTCGACGAATTTAATGTGGGCGGCTTGGAAGTGACGATCTCGATCTCGAACGGCGAGGAGTTGGCTCGACGGACGCTCAATCCGACGTTGGGAATTGAAGGCGGGCTGTCGATAATCGGGACGACGGGAGTATTGCGCCCGATGTCGGAAGACGCATTCAAGCGGTCGTTGGTGCCGCAAATCGACGTGGCGTTGGCGGAAGGATTTAGATCGTTGGTATTCGTGCCCGGGCGGATTGGAGAAACGATCGCGCTCGAAAAAAATATTCCGCGCGGAGCGATCATACAGACGAGCAATTTCATCGGATATATGCTGGAGGCGGCGGCGGAGCGGTCGGTCGAAAAAATAATTTTGCTCGGGCACATCGGCAAGCTGGCGAAAGTAGCGGCGGGAGTGTTTCATACGCACAATCGCGTGGGCGACGGACGCATGGAAGTGCTTGCGGCGTACGCGGCGGCGGAGGGGCTTGACAGCGGCTCGGTGAGAAAAATATTGTCGGCGGCGACGACGGAAGAAGCGGTTGCGCTCATCGACGACAAAGGATTGCAGAGAGTGTATAATGTGATTGCGGCGCGGGCGTCGACGCGGGCAGAGCGCTACGTATTCGGACGGCTGAAGGTCGGGACGGTGCTGGCGGCGTTCGACGGAAAAATCCTCGGGCTCGACGACACCGCTCAAAAATTTATTGCCCAATCGCCCGCCCTTTGACAACTTTGTCATCGATAAAAAAGGCGGGCGCTGCCGGCGCGGGGTGGGCATTGCTCCATAAGTTGGGCGCCAAGCATCGTGGGTGGGAGCGGCGGCGCCCTTATAAACAAAGGGGCTGATAATATTAGCGGAAAAATTATAATCGCGGGGATTGGTCCGGGCGCCGAAGATTTTATTTCGCCTGCTGCTCGAGCCGCCATCTCCAACGCAAAGATTTTGGTCGGAGGACGTCGCACGTTGAGTCAGTTCGCCGTCGAAGGACAAAAAATTTTTCCGATCACCGCCGACATCACCGCCGCCGTCAATTTCATTCGAGCAAATCTGTCGACCGCCGACGTGGTTGTAATGGTGAGCGGCGACCCGGGCTATTACTCGATGCTCGATACCCTTCGTCGCGAGTTCGATCAAAAAATTATAGAAGTGATCCCGTCGATCAGCGCGATTCAATTGGCGTTCGCTCGAGCAAAAATGCCGTGGCACAACGCAACACTACTCAGCTTTCACGGTCGACGTCCGACCGATGCCGAATTGTTTTACGCGCCCGATCGAGTACTGGGCATGCTCACCGACGGCAATTTTAACTCGCAATCGATCTCAAAAATTCTGATCGATGTCGGCTGGCGACCGTCGACGCGGCTGATCATTTGCGCGCGACTTTCATACGACGACGAGAAAATTATTCGGACGACGCTCGAAACTTCCGCGCGGAGCGAACCGATAAAACATTGTGTGCTGATAGTTGGAGGCGAAGGCAATGATTGACGACGGGGAATTTATACGCGGCAAAGTTCCGATGACGAAGCAGGAGATTCGAGTGCTGACGATCGCAAAGGCGCGGCTCAAGCCGTCCGACGTGGTTGTCGATGTGGGCGCGGGCACGGGATCGTTGTCGATCGAGGCGGCGATGCTCTGTCGAAAAGTGTATGCGCTCGAGCGGAATGTTGAGGCAATCGAATTGATCAGAAAAAACATCGAGAAGTTTTCGATTGACAACGTTGAAATAATTCATGAAGAAGCTCCGCGTGGATTGGATCGGATCGAAAAAATTGACGCGGCGCTGATCGGAGGGAGCGGAGGCTTTTTGACGGAAATTCTTGACGCGCTCGATCAAAGGCTCGCGCCAAACGGTCGGATTGTGCTAAACTGTATATCGATCGAAAGTGTATCGAAGGCGCTGAATTGGTTTCGAGCGCGGGAAAATTATTTGTGTGATGCGATCCAAGTGCAGATCAATCGGATAGAAAGGATCGGGCGCGTCGACATGATGAAGGCGCTCAATCCGATTTACATCATCAGTGCAATCAAAGGAGGTTTTGACAATGTCTGAAACAAAGAAAATGAAAAATGCGGTGCCCGAGCGGGAGCCCTACAAAGCCTGGCGCGCGTTGCAGGCTTTAAGGGAACTCAACGAGCACGCAAAACGCAACGGACTGTCGAATATGACGCTCGAAGAGATCAACGCCGAAATTTACGCTGCACGTCGCGAGAGGGAACTCCGCGAAACGGAAGAGAGACTTCAATAATTTATTATAACGTTATCGCCGAAATCAAAGGAGGTTTTGACAATGTCTGAAGCAAAGAAAATGAAAAATGCGGCGCCCGAGCGTGAGCCCTACAAAGCATGGCGCGCGCTGGAAATTATTCGCGAACTTCGGGCAGAAGCCGAGCGCAATGGTCTGTCGAATATGACGCTCGAAGAAATCAACGCCGAAATTTACGCCGCACGTCGCGAGATGGAACTCCGAGAAACGGAAGCGGTGATGCAATGACTTATTGTATCGTTATCGCCGGAATCAAAGGAGGTTTTGACAATGTCTGAAGCAAAGAAAATAAAAAATGCAGTGCCCGAGCGGGAGTACTACAAAGCATGGCGCGCGTTGCAACTCATACACGAAATTCAAGAAGAGTCGGAGCGTAACGGTCTGTCGAATATGACGCTCGAAGAGATCAACGCCGAAATTTACGCCGCACGTCGCGAGAGGGAACTCCGCGAAAGGGAAGCGGTGATGCAATGATTTATTACGCCGTCATCGATACAAACGTGTTGGTGTCCGCGATGTTAAAAGGAATTTCAATTCCCAGTACGGTTATCCAACACGTGGCAACCGGTAAAATTATTCCATTGCTGAATGGCAACATTCTAAACGAGTATATTGAAGTTTTGACGCGCGCCAAATTTAAATTTCCAATCCCCAAAATTGATGGCGTGTTAAATGATATCATACATCGCGCGATCTTCGTTGACACTGACAAATTTAATGCGCTCGACGAGATTTTGCCCGATCCGAAGGACGTAGTCTTTTACGAAGTCGTGATGGAGGCGCGCAAGGATCGCGACGCTTATCTCGTCACAGGCAATCAAAAACATTTTCCGTTCAAAACGTTCATCGTCACGCCGCGAGAAATGCTCGATATCATCAATCAGGACACCGAAAGTGAGTAAAATTCTCCAGCCCGCCTACCCAATATTCGGCGGCGCCCTTCAATCCGTCGCCCTTCAACCGCGCGGGCTCAAAAAATTTTTTGGAGGATAAATTATGGTTCATATTGTCGGCGCAGGCTCAGGCGACGTTGAATTGATCACCGTCAAGGGCAAGCGCCTCCTCGAAACCGCCGACGTCGTCATTTACGCCGGCTCCCTCGTCAATCCCGAACTCCTAAACTTCTGTCGAGCCGACGCTCAACTCCACGACTCCGCTCGTCTCACTCTCGACGAAGTCATTCAAATTATCGAGCGCGCCGAAGCCGACGGAAAAATTACCGTCCGACTGCACACCGGCGATCCGTCGATCTACGGCGCCATCAAAGAACAGCTCGACGAACTTCAACGGCGCAATATCGATTTCGACATCACGCCCGGCGTCAGTTCGTTCGTCGCCGCCGCCGCCGCGCTCCGTCTCGAATACACTCTGCCCGAAGTCTCGCAGACCGTGATCATCACCCGCCTCGGCGGACGCACGCCCGTCCCCGACCGCGAATCCCTACGCAGTCTCGCACAGCATCAATCGACGATGTGTATTTTCCTTTCGATCGGAATGATCGAGCGCGTGGTCGAAGAATTGATCGCGGGCGGGCTCGAGCACGACACTCCGATCGCCGTCGTCGAGCGCGCGTCGTGGGCGGACGAAAAAATCATTCGCGGCACCCTCGAGACCATCGTCGATCGGATCCGCGCGGAGCAGATCGAGCGGACGGCGATGATAGTCGTCGGGCGTTGTCTCGATCCGAAAAATTATCAGCCGTCGCAATTGTACTCGCCGAACTTCTCTCACATGTTCCGCCAATCAAAATGAAATTTTTTGTTGTAAAAATGCGCCGGACATTATAAAATGAAAAAAAGTTTTTCGTCCAAGGAGGGATCGAAATGAACTTTGCATTGATAGGAAACGTGCGGCAATACGCGCAGATGAAAAACTTAAAGTTCGCGGCGAATTATCGAATGAAAACCGGTCAAAGCCTCGTGCGATCGAACGGGACGCTCAACTTCAACTTCGGGGCGCAGGAGCGGACGTCGTTCGTCAATCAGATGCTCAACGCAAAACAATCGAGCGAGGCGGCGGACAAAAAACGGCTGGCGGCAATCAAGCGCAAGCTGATGAGCGGCAAGAAACTGTCGAACGAAGAGATGGGCTTCCTGCTCAAGACGGACTCGAAACTGTATAAAAAGGCGCAGAAAGTCGAGGAAGCGCGCGAGGAATTGAAGTCGGCGCTGAATCGGGCGAAGACGAAGGAAGAGGCGCGCAAGGCGGTATTGCACGCAAAAATGAAGGCGTCGGCGGAGTGCATGGCGGAGTTGGACGCGGCGAAGTCGGGCGGCGGAGGCGGAGCATCAATGCCGTCGGGCGGAGGCTGCGAGGCGTCGGGCGATGTCGGAGGAAATGTCGCGGGCGTCGGCGGATTCTCGGTCGGCTCGACGGAAGGAGCGGCTGAAAATATTTCGGGCGCGGAGAATAATTTTTCGGATCAAAATAATTTTTCGGAGCCGCAATCGACGGACGGCTCGACGAACAATCCGAACTCGACGAACGGCGTCAACAGCACGTCGACGGAAGAAAAAGACACTCCCGACGACATTTTAGAGAAATACATTATGATTATCCGCGCGCTCGAGGACGAGTGGCGCACATTTTCAAAGTCGAAACAATATCGAGACCTGCCCGACGGCAACGACGACCGCTCGGTCATCGACCCGCACAAGTCGGAAGTGATCTCGAAATACCGCGCGGCAATGACGTTGTCGCTCGCCAATCAATAATGCAATCGAAGGTGGTGTTAGGTTGAGCATAATCAGAGAGGGATATTATTTCATAGCGGTCGCTCTGACGGTTGCGCTGTTGCTCGGCATCGCCTTCAATCCGTACGCGGCGATTTTGCCGACGGTGCTTGCCGCGTATTTCGCATATTTCTTCCGCAATCCGACGCGGCACATCCCGACGGACGAGTCGGCAATCGTATCGCCCGCCGACGGCACGGTGCAGGACGTTGTGTCGATCGAGAGCGATGATTTTGTCAAGCGTCCGTGCACGAAAGTGATCATATTTTTGTCGGTGTTTGATGTGCACGTCAATCGGAGCCCGATCGCGGGCGAGATCAAAATCCAAAAATATATTTGCGGGCGGTTCCGTCCGGCTTATAAAGATTCCGTCGGGTTTGAAAACGAGCGACACTTGATCGGGATCGAAAACGATCGGTTGAGAGTGACGGTGACGCAGGTTGCAGGGATTCTCGCGCGGCGGATCGTCAGTTGGGTGACGCTCGACGACAAGCTCGAGAAAGGTGAGCTCTACGGGCTGATCAGATTCGGCTCGTGCACGGAGCTCGTCATGCCCGACAATGTTGAGGTGCTCGTCAAAAAAGGGCAGAAAGTATACGGCGGCGAGACGATCATCGGGCGGATCAAAAATTAAACGGAGTGTGTTTTGATGAGGCGAATGATACCGAACCTGTGCACCTCGGCGAACCTGCTGTTTGGAATGTGTTCGATCCTGTCGACATTCCACGGCGATTATTTTTTTGGATCGATCTTCATACTGGTCGCACTGATCGCCGACGGGCTTGACGGCAGGATCGCTCGAGCGCTGGGCGTCGTCAGTGAGCTCGGCAAGGAGATGGATTCCCTCTGCGACCTCGGGTCGTTCGGCATCGCGCCGGCGTTCCTCGCCTACTCCTTCTGCATGCATCACTTCGGATATTACGGTTGGATCGCGGCGATCCTGTTCGCCCTCT
>CALGGP010000075.1 GCA_937915885.1 uncultured Selenomonadales bacterium
CGCCGCCGGCGCGGGTGGGCATGCTGTCCTCCGTTGGGCGCCGTCGTTGGAGGGTGGGGGCGACGGCGGCGCCCATAAAAAAATCGGGATAAAAAAAATCCGCGCGGAGCGGATTAAAAAATTTTTTCGAGCGGATCAAATTTTATTTCTTCTCGTAAGCCTCGGCGACGATCTCAATCTCGTTGCCCTCGTGATCGGCGACAACGCTCGCATACATGCCGTCACCCGTCCAGCGCGCGCCGTTGACGATCAAATAACCGTCGTCCGCCAGACGCTGAGTCACCGCATCGACCGAATTGCCGTTGCCCACGCAGATCGCAATGTGATGGAAGCCCGTCCGATAGCTGCTCTTGGGCGGGTCGGTCATCGTCGGACGCTGCATGATCTCCAGCCGCGAGCCGTCGTCGAACGTCAGGAAGTACGAGCTGAAGCCCGAGCGGAAGTTATGATACTTCTCACTGGTTTTTGCGTTGAAGTATTTGACAAAGAAGTCGCGCGCCGCCTCCATGTCCTTGACGTACATTGCCACGTGCTCAATTCTCATATGGATCGCCCTCCTAATCTTTGAACGCTTTCGTCGGCGACATGATATCAAAAAAACCGCGCGGCTGTCAATGCCGATTAAGGAGTGAACGCTGTGATTGTTTCTTGGAACACCACCAACGCCTGTAATATGTATTGCGCGCATTGCTATCGAGATGCGGGTTGCCCCGTCGACGAGGAGCTTTCGACCGCCGAGGCTTTTACGTTGCTCGATCAGATCGCGGCGGCGGGCTTTAAGATCATGATCTTTTCGGGCGGCGAGCCGTTAATGCGCCCCGACATTTTTGATCTCGTCCGACATGCGGCGGAGTTAAAATTGATCCCGGTGTTCGGAACGAACGGGACGCTGATCGATCGCTCGACGGCTCAACGGTTGCTCGACGCGGGAGCTCGCGGCATGGGGATATCGCTTGACTCGCTTGATCGGAAAAAACATGACGAGTTTCGATCGTTCGAGGGCGCATGGGACGGCGCGGTTCGAGGCATGAAAAATTGTCGAGAAGTCGGCTTGCCGTTCCAAATACACACGACGGTAATGGATTGGAATCAACACGAATTGGAATCGATCACGGATTTTGCGGTTGAGATCGGAGCGCGGGCGCATCACTTATTTTTTTTGGTGCCGACGGGACGGGCGGTGTCGATCGAAGAAGAAGCGCTCCGCACTCGAGAGTATGAAGAAGTTTTGCGTCGAGTGATGATCAAACAACAATCGGTTCCGATCGAATTGAAGCCGACGTGTGCGCCGCAATTTCTTCGTATCGCGTCGGAGTTGGGAATGAAGACGAGATTTCGTCGCGGGTGCCTGGCGGGGCTGTCGTATTGCATCATATCGCCGCGCGGCAAGGTTCAGCCGTGTGCGTATTTGAATATGGAGTTGGGCGACGTGCGCGAGACGCCTTTCGATGTGATATGGAAGTCGAATAAAATTTTGGCGCGGTTGCGGACGCTCGACTACGGAGGCAAATGCGGCGTCTGTCGATATAAAAATTCATGCGGCGGATGTCGGGCGCGGGCGGCGTGCTATCACGACGGCGACTTCATGGCGGAGGATCAGTGCGCTTATCAATCGTGAGGAGGCGGTTGAATGTTTGAGCTTCGTCCCTATCAAAAAGATTTTATCGCGGACATTCGCAATGCATTTCGAGAAGGACATAAACGCGTGTGCGGGGTGATGCCATGCGGCGCCGGTAAAACTCTCGCCACTGCCGACATGACTAAAAAATCCGCCGCCAAGGGTAAACGCGTCGTCTTCATGGTTCATCGAAAAGAATTAATCGAGCAGACCTCAAAAACTTTTACCGCAATGGATATCGAGCATGGCATCATCAGTTCGCAAGTACAACCCGATTATGATTTGCCCGTTCAGATCGCAAGTGTTCAGACCCTTATCAATCGCCTTGACAAGATTGCTTCGCCGGATTTTTTGATCGTCGACGAGTGTCATCACATCGAAGCCGAAACTTATAAAACGATTGTCAAACAATGGGACTGTCATTTGCTCGGTCTGACTGCCACTCCGATCCGCATGGGTGGAAAAACTCTGCACGACTCGTTTGATGCGCTCGTCATCGGTCCGTCCATCAACGAGCTGATCGAGCAAGGTTATCTCGCCGATTGCGAATACTTTGCGTCGACTGCCACCAATCTCGACGATCTCAAAATCCGCGCGGGTGAGTATACAAATGAATCTATGAGCCGCACGCTCGACCGCATGGAAGTGATTGGCGACGTCGTTCAGTCGTACATCAATCACGCGCTCGGACGCAAGACGATCTGTTATTGCATCAATGTCGAGCACTCCGTGCACCTCGCCGACACCTTCAATGATCGGGGCGTCCGCGCCGCTCATCTCGACGGAAATACTTACAGTACCGAGCGCGCCGACATCATTGAACAGTTTCGACGCGGTGAGATCGATGTGCTGTGCAATGTCGAGTTGTTCGGCGAAGGCTTTGATGTGCCGGACATGGATTGCGTGATCCTCGCTCGACCGACAAAATCTCTGACGTTGTTCATTCAACAGGCAATGCGTCCGCTCCGTCCCGACCCGTCGAATCCCGACAAGAAGGCGATCATTCTCGATCACGTCAAAAATTTTGAGCGCTTCGGGGCTTTGACGAAAAACCGACAATGGTCGCTTGACGAAAATCCGATCACCGAGCCGGAGGAAGCGCCGACGAAACTCTGTCCGAATTGTTTTGAGGAGATCCCGCTCGGAGCGCGCGAATGTCCGGAGTGCGGTTATAAATTTGATTTTGAGGACATCAAACAGGGCGACGGCAAGATGATAAAAATTTACGCCTCGGATGAAAAGTTGACGCCGCTCATAAAATATTTTCGGTCGGTGGAACGTCGTCGCGGATATAAAAAGGGTTGGGCGGCATTCAAATCGCTCGAATATGCGCGCAACATTGATGACTGTTACGAGATCGCCGCCGTCTGCGAATATAAAAAGGGGTGGGGCTTTCATAAGTGGCGCGACATTGAAAAATATCGCAGCAATCCGCATAATAGGCAATTGATTCTGCCGACGTTGGTCGAGCCCGGCGCTTAATGTTGCCGAAAAAATTTTTTTGTGCTAAACTGTCGACGCAGTCAAGTCAAACATCGGGAGGCAATCATATGATCATCGTAATGAAGCCGACGGCGACGCAAGAGAACATCAACAACGTCGTGCGCAAGATCGAAAACGCCGGGCTCCGCACTCACCTTTCGACCGGCGAGGAAGTGACGATCGTCGGCGTGATCGGCGATAAGAAACTCATCGCAAATCTCGAAGTCAATATGCTCGAGGGCGTCGATAAATCCGTCCGCATCACCGAAAAATATAAACTCGTCAGCCGCGATTTCCACCCCGCCGATACCATCATCGATGTCGACGGAATCAAGATCGGCGGTGAAGAGCTCGTCGTCATGGCGGGACCGTGCGCGGTCGAGTCGCTCGATCAATTGCTCGAGGCGGCAACGCTCGTCAAAAAATCCGGCGCAAAATTTTTACGCGGCGGCGCTTATAAGCCGCGCACTTCGCCGTATGATTTTCAAGGACTCGAGGAGAAAGGCTTAAAAATATTGCGGCAGGCGGCGGACGAAGTCGGGCTGAAGGTCGTCACAGAAATTGTCGACAAAGACGACATCCCGCGCATGGAAGAATACTCCGATATCCTTCAGGTCGGCGCGCGCAACATGCAAAACTTCCAAATGTTGAAGGCGCTCGGTCGCTCGAAAAAACCGATCCTCTTAAAGCGCGGGTTGTCGGCGACGATCAGCGAATGGCTCAACGCGGCGGAATATATAATGGCGGGCGGCAACGAGCAGGTAATTTTCTGCGAACGCGGCATCAGAACTTACGAGACGTTCACTCGAAACACGCTCGACTTGTCGGCGGTCGCGGCAATCAAAGAGTTATCTCATCTGCCGATCATCGTCGATCCGAGCCACGGCACCGGACGTTGGCAAATGGTTCAGCCGATGGCGCGAGCGGCAATCGCGGCGGGCGCCGACGGATTGATCATCGAAGTGCACCCGCACCCCGAGGTGGCGTTGTCGGACGGAAATCAATCACTTAAACCGAAAAATTTTGATCGCCTGATGAAAGATTTAGAGGCGATCGCAAAAATCATGGGCAGAACGTTATGATCAAGTTGGCGATAATCGGCGTCGGATTGATCGGCGGCTCGTTGGGGCTGGCGCTCAAAGAAAAACTCGGCGACCGAATTTACATCACGGGCTTATGTCGTACGCAACGGTCGATGGACAACGCGATGCAACTCGGCGCGGTCGATCTGGCGTCAAACGATCTCGAAAAAATTGTCGGCGACGCGGATATCATTTATCTGTCGACGCCCGTCCTGCAGATCGTCCCGATGGTCGAAAAAATACTGCCGTACGTCAAGCGCGGAGCGATCATAACCGACGCCGGCTCGACGAAGCAATTCATTTGGGATCGATTGAAAAAAATATTGCCCGAGGGAATTTATTATATCGCGGGGCATCCGATGACGGGGCGGGAAATGAGCGGCGTAACGGCGGCGAAGGCGGATTTATTCAAAGGCAAGGCGTATGTGATCGTCGAGGACACGGGCGCGCCGCCTGAAGTGCTCGAGCGACTGACGAGCGTCCTGCGATTGACGGAAGCCAAATTTTTGACGCTCGACATTGCGAAGCACGATCGATGCGCGTCGGTGATAAGTCATGTGCCGCACGTGACGGCGGCGGCGTTGGTGACGTTGCTCAATCGTTCGGGCGGCGATCTCGACTCGTGCATCAAATTGATCGGCGGCGGCTTTAAAGACACAACTCGGATCGCGTCATCGAACGCGGACATGTGGGCGGATATATGCATGACGAACGGCGAGGCGATAGCGAACAATCTGCGGGAGTTGCAAAATATATTGGGCGAAGTGATCGTGGCGATCGAGAAAAAAGATCGGGCGGCGGTGCATGATTATTTTGCGGCGTCGAAGCAGAGACGAGATTCTTTGCTTGAGGCGGTCGCCTTCGATCCCAACTGATTTATCGGCTCCGCGCGGAGTTCGGAAAAAAATTTTTTCATTCCCCAGATCGGAAGAGCACACGTCTGAACTCCAGTCACGATCAGATCTCGTATG
>CALGGP010000076.1 GCA_937915885.1 uncultured Selenomonadales bacterium
TCGAGCAGCAGTTTGACGATCAGAACGGTGCGTTGATCCATTGCAATTACCTCCGCCGGCATTATATGATTAACTTTTACGGAGTCGCCGATCAATCAGCAGTGCCTCGACCTTCGGCAGATGGCGCGAGATTGTTTTCGAGCTGACGTCGAGCGCCGAGGCGATTGCGCCGAGCGTTTTGACGGAATCGTTTTCGAGCAGCAGTTTGACGATCAGAACGGTGCGTTGATCCATTGCAATTACCTCCGCCGGCATTATATGATTAACTTTTACGGAGTCGCCGATCAATCAGCAGTGCCTCGACCTTCGGCAGATGGCGCGAGATTGTTTTCGAGCTGACGTCGAGCGCCGAGGCGATTGCGCCGAGCGTTTTGACGGAATCGTTTTCGAGCAGCAGTTTGACGATCAGAACGGTGCGTTGATCCATTGCAATTACCTCCGTCGGCATTATATAATTAATTCGCCGCGCGATCAAAAATTTGACGCGAATATTGAAGGAGGGAGCTTATGCCGCTGAGAGATGAGTTTGAAAAAATATTGCAGACGATCCGCTCGAACGAGGCGTCGTATGCGCGGATTGCGGTGATCGGTCAGCCGGGCGCGGGCAAATCGACGCTGATCAATCGGCTGGTCGGCAAGAAAGTCGCAAAGACCGGTCAAGGCACCGACACCACGATCGACGCGATGGAGTATGAATACGAGTTGCAGAAAATTGTCGAGTTGCCGGGCTACGGGACGGAGCTGTTTCGCTTCGACGATTGGAAGAAACGATTTCGACCGCAGCAATATGATTTGTTCGTGTACGTGTTCGGAGGAAAATTTTCGTCGGAGGACGACGCGCTGTTTGACAATCTGATCGAATGGAACGCGGAGCGTCGGCGCCCGATGTTTTTGGTGCGGAACAAAAGTTATGAACTCGACGGTGCTCAACGTGAGGCGATCGAGCGCGACGTGCGCAATCGGTCGAAGAGCGACGGGAAATTATATTTCGTGGACTGTCGACACAACGAAGGGATTGCGGAGTTGCACGCGGCGATAATGAAGACGGACTTTGGTCGTGTGTGGCGCGAGCGGATTGCAAAATCGTATCGGGCGGCGAAGACGGAGTATCTCGAGGACAGTCGGCGTCGTGCGAAGGACGAGATGGGATTTTTTTGCAAGTCGGCGGCAGTCAACGGGATCAATCCGCTGCTCGGCGTGGACGTGGCGGTCGACCTCGGAATTTATTTTAAGATGTTCCTCAAAATCCAACTGCAGTACGGGATCGAGCACGGGGATTTAAAACTTTACGCGTTGCCGATCGCGAGAAAATTATTGGCGTTGGTGACGAAGGAAGGCTTGATGATCCTGTTGAAAAATGTCGCGGGCAAGGCGACGGCGCGGACGGTGTTGAAATATATTCCGTTCGCGGGTCAAGCGGCGGCGGCGGCGCTCAGTTACAAGATGGCGGAGTATGCGGGCGAGACTTACGAAGAGGACTGCTATAAATTTGCGGGCGGCGTGATGGACGAGTTGATCGAACAAAAAGTGTCGGAGCTGATGAGCGTGAAATTGATGAAGGGGAGCGTTGAATGATGAATATGATCGAAGAACTTCAACAGAATTATATCAAGAAACAGAGCGAGAAAGGCGTCAAGATCAAAGTCGGATTGATCGGGCAACCGGGCGCGGGCAAGTCGAGCCTGATCAACAAACTGGTCGGCGAAGAAATTTTCGAGGTCGGAGTGCACACGGATACGACGGTCGACATGCAGATGCGCGAGCTCGAGCAGATGATCATCGTCGATCTGCCGGGCTACGGGACGAAAAATTTTCCTGTCGACGATTGGGTCAACGAATTTCGACCGTGGGATTTGGATTTGTATCTGTTTGTGTTCTCGGGGAAATTGCGCGAATCGGACGGTCAGCTGTTTGAATATCTTAAGCGTTGGCAGACGGAGCGCAATCACCCGCATTTTATTGTGAGGAATAAAGCCGACGAGATTTGGGACGAAGATCGGAGCGACGAGGAACTTCGGGGCGATATCATTTACGATGTGAACAGCAAGATGCGCAGTCGGGGGTCGCGGACGTATTTTACGAGCTGTCGGACGGGCGAAGGCTTGAAAGAATTGCAGGACGCGATCCTTGCGTCGGACATCGACGGCGTGAAAAAATCGAAGTTGATCTATGAATTTAAGGCGCGCTCGACGGCGGATTTGGATCGCAAGCGCGAATTGTGCCGAGGCGATTTGAATTACTACGGGATCACGGCGGCGGCGAATGCGTTGAATCCGATCCCGGGCGTGGACGTGAGTGTTGACGTCGGCGTGATGTTGAAAATGTTTGCGGACATCCGCGCGGCGTTTCAATTGAATGATGACGTCGAGGACAAGATGAAGAAGTACAAAATAATAACGCCGCTGGCAAATCGCGTGTTCAGCTACGCGACGCGTGCGGGCGTGGTGAAAGTGATCGAGAGCCTCGGGTCGAAATACGCGGGCAAGGAAGCGGCGAAATATCTGCCGTTGGTGGGGCAAGTGGCGTCGGCGGCGGCGGGCTACTTGATGGTGACGACGATCGGCAGGGCGTATATCAACGACTGCCACGAGTTGGCGTCGGAGATTTTGAATCAGTTCTCGGCGCAGCAATAATTTTTTTGGAGAGTGTTAATATGTTTGTCCCGAATATAATCGTCGTCGGCGACGCCAATAAATTTCGCGCCGCGCTCCCGCTCAACCGCCCCGTCAACATCGTCGGCGCCGTCGATGCAAACGGGCTCGACGCCCTTCAATCCCTCGTCAATCAAAATCCTTTCGACTATATCATCTTCACCGACTACCTTGACTATCTTCGTTGCGCTCGAGCGATCCAAGCCCCGGGGCGCGTCGTCACCGCCGACTTCTTCATTCACAACGTCCGCCATAATTTTTACGCCTATCACAACGACGGGCTTTTATTCCGCCTCCTCTATCAAAAGCATACTCAATCGTTGCTCGACGTCGATGCTTTTTTCGACAACAGTCAATATTATATTAAGCCTGCCGCCTTGAGCCAAGTGACCGTTGAAGGATTGCGCGGCTCGAATAATTTTGCCATCAACGATAATATTTATTCCCGCGTTTTTGATTCTGCCGTCGAGTGCCGCTTCCGACATTACAACGTCGTGCTGCTCACCGCCGAACGCGACGTTGACGAGCTCCGCGCGGAGATCGATCGATTTTCCGATAATGCCGACGAGTTTATCATCTTCGTCCGTCACGGCGTCGACACCGAAAATCTTTTCGACGACGCTCAATCTGTCAATGCCGTCAACGGGCGTTGGATCGTGAGCCGTCCCCATCGATCAAACAGCCTCGCCGTCTACGTCGTCTCTCATAAATTACACTCCGTTGCCCTCCCCGACGGTTACAAAACCATTCACGCCGGTCGGGCGCTCGGCTCCGATCTCGGCTACGTCGGCGACGATACCGGCGAAAATATTTCATCGCTCAATCCGTATTTGAATGAATTGACCGCCCTCTATTGGGTCTGGCACAACGCCCCCGAGGATATCGTCGGCATCGCTCATTACCGCCGCTTCTTCTCGAATAAGGGCAGCAATCAATTTCATGTCGAAGACATTCTCACCTCCGATCAGGCGCGGCAGATGCTCAATCATTACGACATGATTATCGGTGGTGAGGCGTTCAGCCCAAATTCGCAGAGCGGTCTGATGTTTTTCGATGCCGAATACGACGCTCAACTTGCCGCCGCCGCTATCAACGTCATAAAAAAAATGCTCGAACGCCATCAACCGAATTACATTGATTCATTCGAGCAACTGATGTGCGGGCAGGGCTTCATGTGCTGCAACATGATGATCACCCGCAAATTTATTTTCGACGCCTATTGTCAATGGCTGTTCTCATTCATTCTGCCGGCGGCGAAAGAATTTATCCCTTCCCTCGAAAACGTCACCGTCCGACGAAAAAGAGTTTTGGGCTTCATCGCCGAGCGCATGTTCGGCGTCTGGCTACTCAAAAATCATATCCGCCTTCGCGAGTTCACCATCATGGTCGATCAGTCAACTACTTCGACTTAACGATACGCGTTTGAAGTCGGAGCTTGTCCATACCCTTACCGGTCTTTACCGGACGCGAGGTTCTATCGCTTGCGCTCCTTAGTAGGTCAGACATCATCGGGTAGTTGACGGCACCCGTTTTGACTCGAGCATTTAGCCCAAGCCCGTTAGAAAGTCTGTCTGTCAGAATACTGTTGTCAAGGATGTGATGGGGGCGCTTCCTCCTCGACCTCTATAGGTCGGAGTATCCGCGCCGCGTTTCGATAAAATTTTCAATCCGACGACACCGACGCGTTGAGCCGATCGCGAAACCGACCGATCCGTTGACGCGTGTCCACCAGATTTGCCCGATAAAAATTCGCGAAGCTGAACAGATAACTCTGCAACGCGATCGGCGCTCCGCCCCGCGCCTCAAACTCTCTTTGCACAATTTGATCGATCGCCGCCGGCGTCACCTTTCGATACAGCCGATCCGTCCAATGAAACACCTGCTGTATGTAAAAATTTCGCACCAAAAACCGATAATCCGGATTGCGCTCGAAAAAATCAAGCCCGTCCATGAATTTTTCCATCTCGTTGAGCCCGTCGATCAAGATCGCCGCCCACTTTTTGATGTATTTCTCCGGCGTCAAATCCTGCCGCGTCATCGACCCGCCGCGCAATCGATAGATGTTAAACACTGTCGGGATGCGCACGTATTTTTTCGCCAGACACAAACATTTGAAACTGAACACCATATCGCTCGACGCGGGAATGTTCGGCAGGTCGATTCGATTGCCGACGATGAAATCTCGACGGAAAAATTTGCTCCAATGAAACCAGAAGAAGCGCGACTGCGCATAAAGCCTCAGGCGCTCCGCCAAATCGTTTGTGATCTCCGTCGGCTCCTTGACGAAGCTCACATTCTCCGAAGACTTTAAATGCAATACCGTTTTCTTGTCAACGATATCCGCGTCCGTCGTAAAATATTTTTCCGCATGAAGAACGTCGGCGCCCGTCTCCTCCGCTATCGAATGTAATTTTTCGAGAGCCGTATTCGAGATCAGATCGTCGCTGTCGAGGATCAATAAATATTTTCCGCGCGAAAGTGCAATGCCCGTATTCTTCGGGATCGCATCGCCGCCGGAATTTTTTTCGCGCTTGATAAGTCTCATGCGCCCGCCGAATTTTTTGATGTAACTCTCAACGATCTCAACCGAGCGATCCGTCGAGCAGTCGTCGATGATTATCAGCTCGTAATTTTTGAACGTCTGATTGAGAATGCTGTTGAGGAATTGCCCGACGTATTTTTCAACGTTGTACGTCGGCGCGACTATCGATATTTCGGGGATCATTTTTTACTCCTCTCTGATGTTACAGCCTCAAGCTCGAGATCACGTCGAGATACGATCGATCGGTGTCGAAGAGCACCGACGCATGCAGCGGCGCCGATTGGATCGGCGTCATATAATTTTCGCCGTAATAACGACGCAACATCGCATCGCTGTCGACGGGTGCCGGCAACGTCAGACATTCAAACTGCATCGGCACGGGCTCACCGAGCCACTCTCGACGGATCAACCGATTCTCGACCGTCTTGCCGAGCAACGACAGCGCTCCCGTGACGAATGTCGTCGGCGTGTTCTCGAACCGCGCGGCGCAGGTATCATAAGCGCTGTAGAGGTGCATGAGATTTTCAAAGCGGAGGCTGTTGTGATCCGACAGTTTGACAGTGATCGGGCGCGGCACGGGACTGCCGAGCATCTGATCCATCAGACGAGAATAATATTGCAGTTCGCTTTCCTGTTGACGGCGCTGTTGAGGATCGTCGCTGACGGCGTCGAGCACAAAGATATCGATGAAGATGCCCTGATTGAATTTCACCGTCCACATTTCGTCGTGGAGCGCGCCGCACGTTTTTGAATTGCGCAGTTGAGAATGTCCGCGACGGTAAAACATGTCGGTGTAGGCGTGCTGAAAGAAGTACGGGTGATGAAATTCGTCGGGCGCGATTTTCAACAGGGAGTTGTAATCCTTGCGAAACATGATCACGTCAACGTCGTCGTCCCAAGGGATGAAGCCTTTGTGTCGGACGGCGCCGAGCAAAGTGCCGGCGTCCATGTAATATCGGAGGTTGTGTTTTCGACAGACCTGATCAAATTCGTGCAGGAGGTCGAGTTGGATTGCCCGAACCTCTTTGCGCTTACGAGTGATGTAGAAGCCGCATTGTTCTTCCTCGTCGAAGAAGGACGCGGCGAATTTTAATTTCGTTTCAATCATAAAAAATACTCTCCAAAAAGTTTTTGATCCCGCCCGAAAAGCAATGCGTAATTCGTAATTCGTAATGAAAGAGCGGACGCCGACGCGCGGGACAACGAATTTTTTGATCCCGCCCGCCCACCCTGAAGGGCTAAAGCCCTTCGATCCGAAAAGCGGGGCGCCGCCGGCGCGGGTGGGAACTGCGGGCTGATTTGGGCGCCGACCTCGGTGGGCGGGAGCGCAGGCGGCGCCCCATCAATCCTCAGCGGGCGGCACTCTTTTATTTTTTCGTCGAGATCAGATACGCCACCGCCGCCGACGTATCGCGCGGCTCGAGCGCCAGCCTCTGTCGGATCGCCGAATATATTTCCGCCTCGTCGTGATCGCGGAATAATTTTCCGATCGTCTCAAAACATCTGTCGACGAAAAAGCCAAGCTCCTTATGCCGCCACTTCGGATTCCGTTGAAAAAATTCCTGCCCGCTCATGAAATTGTCCATCGCGTTGATCCCGTCGATAAATACTTTAAGCCACTTCGTAAAAATTCCGCTGTCGCCTCCACCGATCCGCGACATCGACTCCGCGCGCGCTCTGATGATGTTGACTACATACGGCGCACGCACATATTTTTTCGAGCAACATAAAACCTTGAAACAGAAGATCAAATCCTCGTAATACGGGATATCGGGAAATTCGATCCCGTTGTCAATCAGCAAATCCCGTCGGAACGTCTTAATGCACGGCGACCAATAAAATCGTTTCTTGCAATGCAATCGAAGGCGCTCCGACAAATCGTCCGTCTCAATCGTCGGCTCCTTGACGAAGCGCTTGCGATCCTCGTTCGTCGCGATCTTCATCTCCTTCGGATCGAAGCGCCCCGTCCCGTCGTCGTTGAACAGAAAAAATTTTTCCAAGTGCAGTACGTCTGCGTCTGCTTCCTCCGACTCGTTGAAAAGGATCGTCAACGCCTCGGGGATCAACATGTCGTCGCTGTCGAGAAATACGATATACTTGCCGCGCGCGACTTTCAACGCCTCGTTTCGCGGGATCGCCGCTCCGCCCGAATTTTTTTCCCGACGGATCAATTGCAATCGCCCGTCGAACATCGGCATCAGTTTTTCGACCTCCGCAATCGAGCCGTCCGTCGAGCAATCGTCGATCACCAGCGCCTCGTAATCCTGCAATTTTTGACTGAGCACGCTCACCAGGCACTGTCGAATGTATTTCTCCGAGTTGTACATCGGTACTATCACCGACATTGACGGAGATTTTTTTTCGTCGCTCATCTAATCAACCTCCCTGCACCGTTGACGACAATTGTTTTTGCAACTGAGCGATTTGAAGGCGCGCGACGTTGAGCCCGTTGATGACGTAGGCGAGCAGCGTCGTTGTGTCGACCGAATGTCTTTCGAGCTCCGCGCGGGTGAGTTCCGTGATTTTCCTAATGGGCGTCGAGGCATAAATCGGATACAGATAATGCAGCTGGTCGTGAATGAGTTTATGTAAGACGGCAAAGCGCGCGCGCGGGTTTTGATTGAAAAACGGCGTCCGATCCATGAACCGCTCAAGTTGCGACGTGCCCTCGACGGCGATCGTGATCCATTTGCGGACGGCGTCCTCGGGCGAAAGTTTTTCGTGACTGACTGAGTCGTCCCGCACGCGCCAAACGTAAAACGGATTGGGAATGCGGACGTAGTGTTTCGCGCGCATCAGGCAATAAAAGCTGAAGAACATATCATCGGACGCCGGCAGCTCGGGAAATCGGATACCGTTTTCGACGAGGAACCGTCGGCGGAAAAATTTCGTCCACACGTTAAAATGGAATCGATAATTGATAAAATCGTCGACGTGTTGAGCAAGGTTGTCGTCGAGCAGAGTCGGCTTGTCGACGGGCGGACACTTCTCAAATGAGGCGATCGGATGGGAGCCGTCGGGGCGGAGATAAAAAAATCGAGAAGAGTTGAGCACGTCGGCGTTGGTTTCGACGGCAAGCGCGTGTAATTTTTCGAGCGCGTTTTTCGTCAAGAGGTCGTCGTTATCGACGAACATGATGTAATCGCCGCGCGCCATGCCCAAGCCGATATTGCGCGGGATTGCGACCATGCCTCCAGAATTATTTTCGCGCCTGACGAGGATCAATCTGCCGTCGAATTTGGGCGTGATCGAGTTGACGATGTCGACGGAGCGATCGGTTGAGGCGTCGTCGACCACAATCACTTCAAACTCGTTGAAAGTTTGCTCGAGAATGGATTGAAGGCATTGTCCGATAAATTTTTCGGCGTTGTACATCGGAATGATGATTGAGATCAAAATTTTTTCCTCCAAAAAGTTTCTCCCGC
>CALGGP010000077.1 GCA_937915885.1 uncultured Selenomonadales bacterium
GGTGGGTGGGCGGGAAAAAATTTTATTGGCGATCGCGCTCGTCCGCCTCGACTTCATCTTTCCAATTGTCATCGACCGCGCCGCTCTCGCGCATCGACGTCACCGCGTCCGCGAAGGCTCCGTACATCAATCCGCTCCCGCGCGCGTCTTTGCGATAATTCGCCGCACGACTTCGATCAATGCCTAAGCGTTCAGCCACCTCCGCCGAATCGATGTCCGCGCCAAGGAATAAAAACTCCCAGCCGACTTCCTTCTGCTGCTCAATCAGATTTTTGATGTCTCGATAGCTGTAGTGCCGACTTGCATTCTCCATCCCGTCCGTCGTGATGCAAAAGATCGTCTTCGACGGACGCTCGCCGTCGCGCGCATACTTTTGTATTTTTTTGATGTGATTGATCGTCTCGCCGACCGCGTCAAGCAACGCCGTCGAGCCCCGCACCCAATATTCCTCGCCCGTGATCGGTTTGATCCCGCCGATCGGCAGCCGATCATGAAGTACCTCGACCTTGTCATCGAACAGCACCGTCGTCAAATACGCATCGCCCTCCGCCGACTTCTGTTTGTCGAGCATCGCGTTGAAGCCGCCGATCGTGTCACTCTCCATCCCGCTCATCGACCCGCTTCTATCGAGTATGAAGACAACCTCCGTCAAATTCCGCGCGGAATATTTTTCGCCGAACGCGTATTCATAGCCGACCTCAAAGCACCGCCTCATAAATTCCCGATCCTCGGCGTCGGCAATCGCATCAATCGGATTTTTCGCATGCGACGAGTTATAAGCCGTCTCTCCATCCGTGTAAAACGTCTGCTCAATCGAGCGCGCCAACTTCTTCGGCACGTCCTCCCCTATCGGAAATACAAATTGCGTCCAACTCCGCGCGGAAGGTTTGTCCTTCGTCACTTTCACCGAGTAGCTGTCGAGAAAATAATCCATGCCGTTGTAGCGCGCAACGTAAATGTAATTTTTGTCCGGCACGTCATAAGCCGCCGTCGTCGAGTAAAAAAATGCGGCGAACATCATGCTCACCGTAAGGAGTCCCAAAAATTTTTTCATCGGGGCGCACCTCTTTTCTTTTTTGTAAGAAGTTGCGGATGTTCAAAGCGATTGCCGAGTACCTTGACGCCTTTGCCGACGAGATTGCCGAGCAGGCGCGGCGATTTTTCCCTGCCGCATCGAACGACGAACGCGCCGTTGAAGTGCTCGACCACGCCGATTTTTTTCGGTTCGCCGAACGACAGAATATCGTCTTCGTAGATGTCGACGGAATTTTGATCCGAGTAGCCGGTGAATTGCCCGATCGTTTTGGAATCGACGCGATATCCCTCGTAGCCGTTCTCGTAGACAAAAATATGCGCCTGCGGTCCGGGGTCGCCGTACGTTCCGCGCTTGAGATAAAATCCGTAAATCCAAACCTGTTTAATCTCGCCGCTGAAGATTTGAAACGTCTTCAGACCGCGAAATTTTATTTCCCTTTCAGCCATTGTACAAACACGCCCTCCAATGTTGATTAGTTCCGGTCGATGACGATCGACTGCTGAGAGACAGAAATACAATTTGCATTCACGATCGGTAAGGATAACGCAAGACGCCGATTTAGTCAATATGGAATTTTTTGTTTCGCGCCGAGGAAATTTGCGACGCCGAGAATATTTTTTCGACGGACGGGATTGCCGACGGCTCGTCGAGACTGATGCAGTTATTTTCGACGGCGCCGCCGATCTCTTCGATCGGATCGACGGACGGCTGATCGATCGACTCGTCGACGAACCAATAATCCTCCGACGGCAGTTGAGCGTTGGACGCCGCCAATGTCGCCGCCTTCGCGAGCGTGGCATTGGATTTGTTGAAGCGGTAATCGGTGACGGTGCCGTTGTTTTCGACGGAAATAATTTTGTCGACGACGTCATTGACGGTGAGCGAGCCCGAGCCGACGTTGAGCACGACGTTTTTGCCGCTGACGGAGGAACTTTTTACAGTGCCGTCGATTTTGATCACGTCGCCCTGCTCGTGATCGTAGCCGACGACGGTATCTTTGCCTCCGCCGACCGAGTACATGAAAACGTCCGCGCCCGAGCCTCCGATCAATTTATCGGCTCCGAGCCCGCCGTCGAGTGTTGCATCGCCCGTCCCCGCGCGGAGTGTATTAGCCTGCGCGTTGCCGATCAGATTAATCTCGTTGGCAGTCAACGTTGCGTTCACTTCTTTGACCGTCGACGCATAATCATTGAGATCGATTGTGCCCTCGAACGGATTTTTTATCGTTATCTTCGTCTTCTTACTGTCGAGCGAAACGCCTTCGGGCAACGGCTTATTGTATGTGGCAATCGTTTCGCCGTCGCCGTCGATTATCGTAATAATCCCGTCGGGCTTCTCGAAAGTGATCGTGCCCTTCGTCTTGCCGCTGCCGACCGTGAGGATACCGTTCTTGCCGCTTTCCTTATAACTCGAGCCGTTGAGCGTGACTGCGCCGAAAATTTGAACGACATCGCCGCCCGCGCCGCTGAAACTGCCGAAGGTATCATTGCCTCCGCCGACCGAATACATGAAGACGTCCGCGCCCGCGCCTCCGATCAATTTATCGGCGCCGAGCCCGCCGTCGAGCGTTGCGTCGCCCGAGCCCGCGCGGAGAGTATTTGCCTGCGCGTTGCCGACGAGCGTCACGGCGTTTGAATCCAACGTTGCATTTATTTCTTTGAATGTCGTAGCGTAATCGTTGAGATCGATCGTGCCGACGAACGGATCTTTCGCCGTGAGCTTCGTCTTCTTCGTGTCGCTCGATAAACCTTCGGGGAGCGGCTCATTATATGTGGCAATCGTTTCGCCGTCGCCGTCGATTATCGTGATCGCTCCCGTCGGTTTTTCAAACGTGATCGTGCTCTTTGTCTTGCCGCTGCCGACCGTGAGGATCGGATTTTTCCCGCTGTCGTTATAACTCGAGCCGTTGAGCGTCACCGCGCCGAATATTTGAACGACATCGCCGCCCGCGCCGTTGAAACTGCTGAACGTGTCGTTGCCGCCGCCGAGCGAATACGAGAAGGTGTCGACGCCCGAGCCTCCGAAAATTTTATCGGCGCCGAGCCCGCCGTCCATCGTCGCGCCGCCTTTACCCGCGCGGAGCGTATTGTTTTGCGCGTTGCCGATGATATTGATCGCGTTGGTGTCGACCGTCGCGTTGACTTCTTTCACCGTCGACGCGTAATCCGACAAATCGATCGTCCCTTCAAACGGATCCGCCACCGTCAATTTCGTCTTCTTACTGTCGAGCGTCAAACCTTCGGGCAACGGC
Organism: uncultured Selenomonadales bacterium; assembly: GCA_937915885.1. Lineage (GTDB taxonomy): Bacteria > Bacillota > Negativicutes > Selenomonadales > Selenomonadaceae > Quinella. The sequence goes on from CALGGP010000077.1 coordinate 3,288, forward strand.
TTATTAAACGTCCCGAGCGTTTCGCCGTCGCCGTCGATGATCGTAATGATCCCGTTCGGTTTTTCAAACGTGATCGTGCCCTTCGTCTTGCCGTTGCTCACCGTCAGGATCGGATTTTTCCCGCTGTCGTTGTAGCTCGAGCCGTTCATCGTCACTGCGCCGAATATCTGAACGACATCGCCGTCGGTCGCGTCGAAATTATAAAACGTGTCGTTGCCGCCGCCGAGCGAGTACGAAAATGTATCAGCGCCGTCGCCGCCGTAAATCTTATCGTTGCCCGTCCCGCCGTCCATCGACGTGCCCGCCGAGCCCGCGTGGAGCACATTCGCATTCTTATTGCCGACGAGCGCCACGAGATCAGTCGCGGACGACGCATCGATCGTGACCAGTTTCGAGTTGAAATTCGCGGCGTCGACCAGCCCGACAAAATCATCGACAATCAGCTTGGTATATTTATTGTCGGAGTATGAAACATCGTCCGTCGTGGCGACGGCGGGATCGTCCCAATCGAACACTTCAACATAATCTTTCTCGAAAATCGCCGACTGCTTTGCGAGATATCGGAGGAAAATGTAGCCCGCCGCGTAAACTTTGCTCGTACTGCTCTTGGTGTCGTTGACGTTGAGATATTTGCTCAACTGCGAAGAACTTGCGGCGAGCTCGAGAATATCACTGCGTCTATGATCGTCAATGCCGTGCGTCAACTCCGCCATGCCCTCCGCAATGAAGTTCGGGAGCTTGCCGAAGAAATCAATATTCGCCGCCATCACCGCGTGAGTAAATTCATGAGCGAGCGTGCGATCGAGCAACGCCGCCCCCGCCGTTGAACTTTCGCCGTTGACGTTGGTGGAGGAGATCGAACTGTAATATCGCATGTTGACCTTGAGCGTGAGAGCGGCAGTTTTGCCGGACTTCGTGTCGTAAGCATAACGGACGAGCGCAAGGTAATTATCCTTGTCGGTGACGAACTCGACGTTCATCTCTTTGACGGTCGCCGAGCTCGACGAAGTGAAACTGTAATTGTCGCCGTAGGATTCCGTGATGAGATCGAGCCCTTCCTTCGCCCACCACGTATAGAGCCCGTTGATGATCGTCTTTTGCGCCGACGTGAGATTGCTCGGGACGGTGAGCTTAAGCCCGTTGACACTAAACGACGTGCCGTTGAGAGTTTTCATCGAACCGGACTCCGGCACAACGTCTTCATTATTTTTGGACGTGGAGTTGGCGGCATCCCAACCGGTGATTGCGCCCGTATCAGCGTCGCTAAGTTCGATGCCGCAGTATTTTCGCAGGAACGTGTTCGCATCGCCCGCGCTCTTGCAATCGGCGACGCATTGAGCGATCGCCTCTTTGATCGTCGAGAATTTATCCGAGCAAGCGTCAATCGCCTCGTCGAGCGCCTTCGCCCCCTGCAGTGTCGTCTCGTCGAGCGACGACATGAAACTTTGAATGACATCAACCGGACGGTAGGTATAAGTGCCGCCGTAAGGTTTGTAGTGAGCGCCGTCGGAATCATGCAGATTGATGTAATGCCCCTTGGCGTTGTTGATGCGAAATTTATAGCCGCGCTCGGTGTAGAAAATTACATCGTCGCCGCGAATGACCGCGCGCGAAACCCGATCGCCCGGCACTGATACTTCATCTTCACCGCCGAAGCCGTTGATGATGTTATCGGTCAGGACTTTTGACGAGGTCGCTTTGAGCGTTGACGCGACTGCTTTAGCGGACGTCGACGGATTTATTTCGATTGCCATTTGTGCGCACTCCTTTCAAGTGCGGCGGCG
>CALGGP010000078.1 GCA_937915885.1 uncultured Selenomonadales bacterium
CCGTTCGAGAAGTGATCGAATTTATTTTGAAGGCGCAAGGGCTGTGGCAGGACATTGTCAACAGCTATCTGATGTACTGAAGGTGATCATTTGAATTTGATGGATTTAACCGACCCGTTCGAGCCGTTTGACGCGGTCAAGTTTTGCACGATTATTTGTTGCGCCGACCATGGCGTTGCCGCCGAGGACGTCAGCGCTTATCCGCAATCGACCACCGCTCAGATGGTGCGCAATTATCTCGTTGAGCGCGGAGCCGCCGCGAATGTGTTTGCGACCTTCGCCCGATCCGATCTGCTTGTGGTCGATGTGGGCGTCGATGCCGATCTTCATGATCTCGATGAACTTGTCGATCGGAAAATCGCGCGCGGCACTCAAAACATCGCTCGAGGTTCCGCAATGACTGTCGAGCAGGCAAAACGCTCGATCGAGATTGGAGTTGAGCTGGTCGAGAAGGCGATCGAGGGCGGCTACAATTGTTTTCTGCCGGGCGAGATGGGCATCGCCAACACCACATCGAGCGCCGCCGTCGCCGCCGTCCTGCTGCAGGTCGAGCCGAGATATGTCACGGGGCGCGGCACAAACATTTCCGACGAGCGATTTAATCATAAGCTGGAAGTCGTCCGTCAAGCGATCAAAGTCAATCGGATCAAAACGAAAAAGCCGCGCAATCCGATCGAAGTGCTTGCGAAGGTCGGTGGTTTCGAGCTCGGTTGCATGGCGGGGATAATCCTCGGCGCGTATCGCAATGATGCGGTAGTCATTCTCGACGGATTCAACACGTCGGTTGCCGCGCTGATCGCCTGCGGGCTCGAGCCGGATTGTCGGGCGAATTTGATTGCCGCGCATCTCGGGCGCGAAGCCGGACATCAATTGGTGCTCGACGCGCTCGAATTAAATCCGGTACTCGATCTCGATCTGGCGCTCGGTGAGGCGATCGGCTCCGGTCTCGTTGCGCGCATCGTCGACAAGCTGATGTTTGCGACTTACGACGAGCCCGACGAAGAAGATGACAGCGCGCCGTTGACGGTTGAGGACGTGGTGATTGCCGACGATCTTGACGTTGACGATGTCGAGGACGACGACGGTTTTGACATCGAATTTAACGTGTACAACGGCGGCGGCATGGATACGCGCTTCAGCTCCGACGCGCGCGATAAATTTTCGATTGATATAAAGCGAATGAGCCGCGAGCACATTGCGTTGACGGATCGGACATTCAATTTTTATTTAAACACAATGCCGTCGCTGGATCGCGGGTCGATGGAGCGTGCGCAAAAACGATTGGACAATCTGTCGAAACCGTGTCGGAGTCTTGGAGCGCTCGAGGAGATTGTGGTGCAGATTGCGGGCATAAGCGGCGAGGAGTTGCCGAGCAGTGTACTGCGAAAAAATTTGATCTGCTTCACGGATAAAATTTACGACGCGGACGAGTTTGACAAGAATCTGGAGAATGAGGATTGGGACGCGCGGTTAAATCCGTTGGCGTCGGTGAGCGACACGGCGGAGGATTTTGACGTACCGATCACGTTTGCGGTGCTCGACGAGGAATCGGATTTGAGCGCGGCGTTTGACTTTGGGCGGTCGGCGGCGGAAGACGTGAGCTTTAAGACGCCGGTGATCGGCTTGACGGTGCTGAACGACGTAGACGCGCACGAGGATTTAGGGCTTGATTTGGGCGAGGCGCTGTTTACGGAGGATGGCGAATTGAAATACAGCGCGGACGAATTTTTACGACACGTGCCGAAAGAAAGTCAATCGTTGGTGAGCGCGGTGATTGGAGCGATCGTGGCGGCGGCGCATAACTCGAGCCTGGTGATAGTGGATCGCGGGGCGGCGGAGCTGATCGCGCAATACGTAGAGGAGTTATGTCCGGCGGTGAGACCGTACATTTTGCATGCGGGGCGGCTGGTATTTTCGGACGCGGACGGGCTTGACGACGAGCTTGACGGCGAAATCGTATGCATGGCGATGGAAATAGTAGACGCGGCGGTGCTGGCGATGAATGAGATGAAAACGTTTGCGGACGCGGGGGTATCGACGGCGATCGACGGGATCGGCAACTTCCGACAGTTGGATTGATTATTTCCGCGCGGCAGTCATGGGGCGACGAGTAAGGGGCGCCGCCAACGCTCCCGCCCACCAATGACGGCGCCCAACTGAGGAAGGCATGCCCACCCGCGTTGTCGGCGCCCGCCTCTTTTTTTTGAGCGCAGCAGATCGGAAGAGCGTCGTGT
>CALGGP010000079.1 GCA_937915885.1 uncultured Selenomonadales bacterium
GGAAAAAAATTTTTTCGATCCCGCCCGCCCACCCTCGAAAAAATTTTTTTCAAAAGATGGCCGGCATCGACATTCGAGGAAGTGCGGGCGCCGACAACGCCGCCCACGTCCGCCGCCCGATCGATGTTTTCTGCGGGAGCCGAAGAATCGAAGGTGCCGACAATGCCGCCCGCGTCTGATGCCCGTGCAATGTTCTTTGCGGTTGTCGAATGATCGAAGGCAGCCGTCGGATCGAAGGCAGCCGTAGAAGGAGCGCCGGCGCCGACAACGCGGGTGGGCATGCCGTCCTCCGTTGGGCGCTGCCATTGGGGGGCGGGAGCGTTGGCGGCGCCCACATAAATGCGTCGTCGAATTTCGCTCGGATCGGTGGTCGAGGGCAGGATCGGTTGATCGGTCGGGACATCGTCGCCGGTCTTATGAGCAGTCTCGTCGGAGCAAACGCAGATCGCATTGATCGGATTTTCGGATTGCGCCGTCCATTCGATTAAAGTTTGATTCAATAACGAGATCGACGGCGTCAAATACAGAACGGTTCCGGCGCCCCCCAATAAAAGGGCTTCGGCGATCTTCAACGACGTAAAGGTTTTGCCGGTGCCGCACGCCATTATCAGCTTCCCGCGCTCGTGTTTGCGATAGTGTTTGACGGCTTTGTCGACGGCAGTCTGCTGATGCGGACGTAGTTTCTTTTTGAGTCGAGCCTCCGCCCCGACTTTACCCTGCGCAAGTTTCTCCCAATCGACGTCGGCATTTTCGAGATCGGACGGACCGAGCCGAGTGAACGGCGGCGTTTGATGTTCGATCTCCTTCGCGGCGTTGTCGTTCCAAAGATTGGTCGTCGCGATCCACAATCGTTGAGCAAAATTTTTTTGAGTACCGTCGACGACGAAGGCGCGGCTCGACGCTCCGAGGAAAGAATCAACGGCGGGCTTATCGATACGCGCGTCGGCTGAAAACATTTACATTGGATCGCCCAAAAGTCGCCGTGCCCGTCGACGGCAACGATGTCGATGCCGAGATCGGCGGTAGTGCGGTACGGAAAATCGCTCCAGCGCCAGACGTCGGTGAAGTTGTACTTCCGATCGGTTAGGAGGAAATTTTTTATGATGCGCTCGAAGGAGTTGCCGAGCTCCACCGTCGACTCACTCTCCACGCGGAGCTTCTCGATAATCTGATTGAAGTTGGACACAAGGGATCACCTCTTAATTGTCGATGACATGAGCCGTCAAAAATATTACCAGCTCCGAATCGGATTTGCTCCGACGGACGCTCTTAAATAACGAGCCCAAGATTGGAAGGTCGCCGAGGAACGGGATTTTTCTGATCGATTTTTCCTCGTCCGCTCCGATCAGCCCGCCGATCACCAGCGGCTCGCCGTCGCGCACGGTTACCGTCGTGTCTGCCGACCGATTGTTGAATCGATACGCTTTTAAATCCGACACATATTGCGGCGTGCTCACTTCCGTATGAATCAGTGCCGTGATCGAGCCGTCCGCATTCACCCGAGGCGTCACTTTTAATATTATCCCCGCGTCCCGATATTCGATTGATGTCGTCGTAATCGAATTGCTCACGTGATACGACGGCACCGGCACGCTGCTTCCGACGTTGATCGTCGCCTCATGCCCCTGCACCGTCATGATGTTCGGTTTCGACAACATTTTTGCCTTGCCGTTGGTGATTAACGCGTTGAGCCGCGCGCCGAAGTACCACTCATAAGGCACGTAGGCGTTCGGCACCCGCCCGAATTGCAACACGCCGTAGCCCGTCGTCTCGTCCTGCTTTCGAGTGTAATAACTCTCCGTCACCGTCGTCGTGTTGTTTGACGTCGTCGTCGTTGTCGGATTGTAATCGGCGTACTGCGGGATCGTCGACCAAAACCAATCGACGCCCAAATCCTTTGTCGCCGACTTATCGATCGCCATGATCTTTGCCTCGATCGAGACCTGCTTCAACGGTACGTCAATCTCCGACAAAATTTTTTTCGCCCGCTCATACTCCGCCGCCGTCCCGTACAAAATGAGCGCGTTCGCGTCCTTATCGACCATCACCCGCTTGTCGTTGTCAATCCGTTTCGTCTCGTTCGATTGACGACGATACTCCGTATAAGTGCCGTCGCGATGATACACTCGCCGCGTCTCGTTGTCGTCGTCTTCCTCCTTCTCGAGCTCGAGCGTGTTGACGAGCATCGTCCGATATACCTCCGCGTCGCCGTATCGAACCGGCAGCACGTACGCGTCCATCAGTGAGTTCGTCAGATACAGCGCCGTGATCATTATGATCCCGTTCTCTTCGACCAGTTTCAAGTCCTTCGTCTTTGCAACGATCTCGAGCGCCTCGCGCGGCTCAACGTCCTCCAAGGCGATCGTGATCGCGCCCTTCACCGAGTCGTCCACCGCCACGTTGAGCCCGCCCATCGCCGCTATCATCAGCACCGTCGAGTGTAAATCGCCCTCCTGCACGTTGAGCGTCATAGCATAACTCCGCGCGGAGCATAAAAAAATTACCGGCACTAAAACCGTCAACAGTCGTTTAATCATCGCTTTGAATCCTCGGCAGCTCAAGCCGCGCGCCGTCGTCAAACGCCACGAAATTTTTGCCGATATCGACGACCTTGCGCCCGTCAATCTCCTCGCCGATCTTGAGCAGACGATTTTCGACGCGACGATCGGATTGCTCGTCGGCGCTCGACTTCGGAGTGACGAACTCTCGATGCACGACCGCAATTTTTTTGTCGTCGCTGATTGCCGTCCCCTTGAGCGTGAGCATTATATGAGGCGCGGGCTCGGGCGGCGGGAGTATTTTTTTGTCGTGAATGCTCAACGGCGGGGGAGGAGGAGGCGCGGCGACGGGAATGATCACCGGCTCGGGCGCGGGCGGAGGCTTCGGCAGGTCGACCGCAAACGGATTGATCAATGGGGCGTCCTCGGCGGCGCGCGCCAGCCCTATTATCTCCGTCCGACGATCGATCGGCTCAACGCTCGGCTCGGACTCGACCGTCGGCGTTTCTTCGACGAGTTGATTCGGCGGATCGGATTGACTGTCGTCGAGTATCAAAAAAATTACGAGCACCGCCATCGAAAAAATCAGGAGACCGAAACGAAGACGATGCTCGCGGAGTTCGGCAAGTTCGTTGTCAATAAAATCTTTGGGGATCGCCTCTCGCAATCGATCCAACATCATGCACTCACCACTGCAGAATTATTTTATGGGGCGCCGCCAGCGCTCCCACCCGTCAAGCGCGACGCCCCAATTGTGGAGGATGTTCCCACCCGCGCCGGCGGCGCCGAATATTTTTTAAGGCGGCTCGGGACGGGCGAAATTCGGGCGCTGACGCCGCAGGGTGGGTACCACTGCCCTCATTTGGGCGTCGACACAGGGGGCGGGCGCGGCGTCGGCGCCCCATCCGTCACCCCCGAACTCCCATTATGAATTACGAATTACGCATTGCCTTTAAGGCGGCTCCGGACGGTCGCGGCTCACCGCCGAATTATGTATGATCTCCTCGACGCGCTGATCCACCGCCAGCTCCTGTTTCAATAAACTCTCCGCCGTGTCGAACGCCGCCGGCGAATCCTCACGCAGCCCTTGAATATATGCCTCCCACGCGCGGATCGTGATCGTCGTCGACTCCTGCCGCAACCGCGATAAATACAGCGCCCCATTCGGCACTCCGATCGTATCCAACTCCGCCTGCCGCGCCTGCAGTGACGGGATCACCGTCCCCTCGATGTACGCCGCTACATTCTGCCGTTGCTGCTCCGTCATCACGCCGTCCCGCGTCTGCTGCATGTACACAAACGCATCCTGCTGATATCGGAACGTCCCGTTGTATCGATCAATTATCTCCGCCGTCGCATCGATGTAATTCTCCAGCTCCTGTTTCAAGATCGGCGCCACCACGTCGAGATAATCCCGATAATTTTCTATCCCGACCACTTTCCAATTGACGCTGTCGAAATTAAAATTCAAACTGCCTATCGTCCACTTATGATTGAACAGTTCGATCTCGCCGCCGCCGAACGTCCGACTCGAATCCGTCACCTGCTCGAGCGCCAGCTCCAATGTGAACGGCACGCCCGTATAATCCTCCACAATTTTCAATTGCGCGCGCGCCTTGTCTCCGACGTATTCAACCTTCCCGAGCTCTTTGATCGTCGTATGTCGAATCAAACTCCGCTCGAGCAGCAGATCAAAATCCACTCCGAGCTGTCGCCCCGTCAAAATCCCGCCAGGCAATATCCACTGCCCGTTGTCCAGTCGATATTCAATCACATCAACCGCGCCCTGCGAGATTTGCGGACGGATCAGCACGTAAAAATTCTCAAACAGCGTCCGCTCGTTGTCGCTCAACTGCTTATCGTATTTGAACAGGTCGAGCGTCAAATCGTCATACGCCCGCGACGTGATCGACGGCAGGTCGACGTGCTTCTCGAACGTTTTTATATCATTGTCCTGCAACGCATCGAGCGCCGCCTCCATCGCGTAGCCCGGCGTCTTCGTGTACACCATCAGATACCAAATCAAGCCGCCGAGCATCGCCGCAAAAATAAATACGGCGAATAACCGTTCCTGCTTCCGCCGCTTGCGCCTTGCCTCTAATCGTCTTCTCCAAGTATAATCATCCATCTATGTCGACTGCTCCTTACAATCGCAAAAACTTCTCCGCTGATTGTAGGTTATTCGATGATTTTTGTCAACGTTTGATAAGTTCGGTCGACAGCGTCTCGAGCAATCCGCTCAAATTATCGACGCGCGACGCCAGACAGATCAGCACGATGATTGTTGCGAATGCATATTCTTTCCACGAGCCGACCTCGAATAATTTGATGCCGTGTTTCGAGTGCGGAGTGAGGATTGGCACCTTGCCGCAGATTGAATCCTCGACGATGTGTAGGAGCGCTCCGATCAGCGCGAAGATGATCACGTCGATGAACGGCGTCGTCGTGACGAAATTTAATCCGATTGATTGACAATAATCTTTGGCGAAGAGCAGCAATCCGATCAGCGCGAGATAAAGAATCGGGTAATGAGACCACGTTCGATGGCGGCGGCGCCACGCCCAATATTTATTGTTATCCTTCGGAGGGGAGCCCTCGACTCGATCGGGGATCACCGCGCCGACGATCGACGAGGCAACGAACAGTGCGTTGTCGGTCGCGGCATAAACTATAAATCCTGTCACGATTTGGTGATTGAGCCACTTCATAAAATTTCTCCCATCAGCCCTTTTTTTTTGAGCGCCGAAGATTTTTTTTGGGGCGCCGCTCAACGCTCCCACCCTCGGAGCGCGGCGCCCGACAGAGCTCGAGGTTCCCACCCCGCGTTGGCGGCGCCCATTCCGCGTTAGTGGCGGCACCGATTTTTCAACAGCGCCCGTCTCGCGTTGGCGGCGACCGATTTTTTCAACAGCGCCCGTCTCGCGTTGGCGGCGATCGATTTTTTCAACAGCGCCCGTCCCGCGTTGGCGGCGACCGATTTTTTCAACAGCGCCCGTCTCGCGTTGGCGGCGACCGATTTTTTTCAACA
>CALGGP010000080.1 GCA_937915885.1 uncultured Selenomonadales bacterium
GTTAGCGCGGGTGGGAGCCGCAGCCTCGGGTTGGGCGCCGACATTGGAGGGCGGGAGCGGTGGCGGCGCCCATAATAAATTTTTCAGTCGGTGACGCCGACTATTTTTTTTAGCAGATCCATGTCGAGCGCACCGCTCACGATCCGCGCAAGCCGATCATACGCCGCCTGCTTCTCCGCGCGGACGTTCCTCATATTTTCGATCGGCGCCAGCCCCTTCCGTCGACGCACCGCATTCAGCATCGCCCGACGAAATTGATCATTGTCGAAAATCCCATGCACATACGTCCCGAAAATATTTCCCGCCGACATCATCAGCGCCGCCTCCGACGGCTCCGTTTCGCCCGCATGTATTTCATACCCTTCAATCTCCCGACCTTCGATCGATTCGCCCAAAAATTTTATCCGCACTCGATCGATTGTGATCTGCCGCGTCAATTTTTCGATCGCAAACGTCGTCGTCAACGGCAGCAATCCGAGCCCGTCAATCTCGTCGACCGCCGATTCCGTATGATTCGGATCGAAAATTTTTGCGCCGAGCATCTGATAGCCGCCGCATATTCCGATCACCGCCGTCCCGTCGAGCGCGCGCTTTTTGATCGCAACGTCAAAACCCTCCGCGCGGAGCCGCATCAGATCGGCGGACGAATTTTTACTGCCGGGCAAAATGATCACGTCGGCGCCTTCGATCTCTTCAACGGTCGTCACGTAAGAAAGTTTGACGTCGGGCTCACCGGCAAGACTGTCGAAATCCGTGAAGTTTGATATCTTCGGCAGGCGGATCACCGCAATTGAAATGTCGCCGTCGGAAGAAATTTTGTCGTCGAGCGACACCGAGTCCTCGTCGTCGATGCCGAGCCGATCAATGTAAGGGATCACTCCGAGCACCGGCTTATTCGTTTTGCGCTGAAGAAACTCGACGGCGGGATCGAACAATCGGATATCGCCGCGAAATTTATTGATCACGAGCCCTTTGACGAGATCGCGTTCGTCGGGATCGAGCAACTCGAGAGTGCCGACGAGGGCTGCAAGCGATCCCCCGCGATCGATGTCGGCGATCAAAATGACGGGGGCGTTGAGATATTTCGCGACGCGCATGTTGACAATGTCATGAGATTTGAGATTGACTTCGGCGGGGGAGCCGGCGCCCTCGATGACGAGCAGATCGAATTGACGATCGAGACGTTCGAGCGCGGCTTTGACGGCATCGAACGCCTTCAACGAGTAGCCGCGATGATACTCCGCCGCGCTCATCACTCCGACCGCGCGCCCGTTGATTATGACTTGCGACGTTGAATTGCCCGTCGGCTTCAACAGCACGGGATTCATATCGACGTTCGGATCGAGCATGGCGGCTTCGGCTTGAGCGACTTGCGCCCGCCCCATCTCGAGCCCGTCCGACGTGACATAAGAATTGAGCGCCATATTTTGAGCCTTGAAAGGACAGACGTTGAGCCCCGCGCGGAAAAAATATCTGCACAAAGCCGTCGTGAGAATGCTCTTGCCGACGTGAGACGCCGTACCCATCAGCATTATGTGTTTCGCCAAATTGATCACCTCGAAAAAAAATAAGAGCCGATGAAATTGTATCAGCCCCCGAATTTTTTTCAACGCCCAATATTTTTCCGTCGTCGAGTGACCTTCAAGGCGTTGACCAAGTACCGGTCGAGTGATCGAATTTGCGAGTGTCGACGTCGGAACCGTTGACGCATTTGAATGTCGTCGATACGGAACCGTCGGCATAATTGACATAAACCCAATGCTCGTCGTCGCCGATCGAGAAACTTACATAATTTCTGCCGCTGTCGGAAGTCAAGCCCGAAGAGGTTAAACCGCCCGTCGAAAAGCCCGAAGGCCGATCCTGTGTGGATCGTCCTTCGGGCTTTCAGATGCTATGGCAGGTCTGCGGCATTCTCTATGAGATCGCCGATAAAGCGCTTTGCCGCGATGGAGAGCTCGTTTTGCGCCCTGGATATGATGCTGATGCGGCGCATGACCATAGGCTCCGTGGGCAGCATGACGATGTCGTAGCTCTGCTTGCGCAGCACCAGCTCCGGCAGGATCGTGACGCCGAGCCCTTGCTCCACCATGGAGAGGATGGAATAGTCGTCGTGCATGGTCATGCGGATGTTCGGCTCCAGCCCCGCCGCGTGGAATGCCGCCAGCGGCTCACTGTAGACGCCCTCCTCCAGCAGCAGAAACGGCTCCTCTGCCAGCGCTGCGAGCGGTACGACGGGAAGCTTTGAGAGCGGGTGACCCTTCGGCAGACACACCCGGTGCTCGCCGTATTTGAGAAAGCGGCTGTCCGTACCCTGCACCGCGTCCGGCGTCACAAAGCCGAAATCCAGTTCTCCGGTGCGCACCCACTCGGGAATCGTGGTATAATCGCCCTGGTGGACGATAAGCTGCACGTTGGGATATTTCTGCCAGAATTGCTTGATCCCCGGCGGCAGCCAGTGGCAGGAGATGCTGGAGATCGTGCCGATGCGTACCACGCCGGCATCCAGTCCCCGAATCTCCCCGGCGATGTTTTGCATGGACTGGTACTGGGCCACGGCGCTCTGAATCGAGGGCATCAGCCGTTCTACCTCCGGCGTCAGGCGCACGCCATAGCGCGAGCGGTAGAGGAGCTTGATCCCGAGCTCATTTTCCA
>CALGGP010000081.1 GCA_937915885.1 uncultured Selenomonadales bacterium
CCCGCCGTCAAGGTCGAGCGCCGTCGACGCGTGTTGACTCCCGCCGTCAAGGTCGAGCGCCGTCGACGCGTGTTGACTCCCGCCGTCAAGGTCGGTCACCGTCGACGGCGCCCCTCTATCGTTGACGGAATTAAACTTTTAAAAGTACTGTGATGATCGCCGCCGTCAAAAATATTATTGCCGCCGCCCGCGCGTAGTCGAGCACATCATGCCTTCCCTTCGGAGTCCGAAAATAATTTTTCAGCGTCCGCCAATATCCGATCACCGAATTTGCCCGTTGCCGTTGATCAAATACTTCATCGTCGTCAACGCCTCGAGCCCCATCGGACCGCGCGCGTGAAGTTTTTGCGTCGAAATGCCGATTTCCGCTCCGAAGCCGAACTCGAAACCGTCAGTGAAGCGCGTCGACGCATTGACGAACACCGCCGCCGCATCGACCTGCTGTTGAAATTTGAGCGCATTATTTTCGTCGCGCGTGAGGATCGAATCCGAATGTTGAGTGTTATACCGATTGATGTGCTCGATCGCCGCGTCAATGTCATCGACGATCTTGATCGACAGAGTGAGATCGCCGTACTCCGTCGCCCAATCCTCCTCGGTCGCCGCCTTCATCGTCGGAACGATCTCGAGACAACGTCCGCACCCGCGAAGCTCAACGTCTTTCTCTTCGAGCGCGGTCTTGACGAGCGGCAGAAATTCTTTCGCGATATCCGCATGGATCAACAGCGTCTCCATGGCGTTGCAGACGGACGGGCGCGAAGTTTTTGCATTGATGATGATTTTGATCGCCGGATCGAAGTCGGCGGTCTTGTCGACGAAAATGTGACAAACGCCGGTGCCGGTCTCGATGACGGGGACGGAGGCGTTTTCGACGACGCGGCGGATCAAACCGGCGCCTCCGCGCGGAATGATCACATCGATCAGCCCGCGCATCTTGCACATGATGATAACGGCGTCGCGGTCTATGATGTCAACGAACTCGATCGAGTGTTCGGGGAGCCCCGCCTCCGTCGCCGCCGCCTGAAGTACTTCGACGATTTTCATATTGGATCGAATTGCCTCGGAGCCGCCGCGAAGGAGACAAGCGTTGCCTGATTTGAGACAAAGCGCCGCCGCATCGACGGTGACATTGGGGCGCGCCTCGTAGATGATGCCGATCACTCCGAACGGGACGCGCACACGACGGATATTAAGCCCGTTTGGTCGGACGGTTTGAAAATCGATGACGCCGATCGGATCGGGCAGCTCGACGGTCTGACGGAGTCCCTCCGCCATGTCGGCGATCCGTTTCTGATTGAGCGTCAACCGATCGATGTAAGAGGCGCGCGTGCCTTTCGCCTTTGCGGCGTCGACATCGAGCGCGTTCTCTGCAAGAATTTCATCGGCGTGCGCCTCGAGCGCCGACGCCATTTTGAGCAGCGCATTGTTTTTTACCTCCGTCGGGATCGACGCGAGAGTGCGGGACGCGGTTTTCGCCGCCGTCGCCTTCTTCATGATGTTCTCTTTTATGATTTGCATTCTGTTCACTCCGTTCACTCCATCATCTAAAATTATTTTTTGTTTCATTATATATTCATATTAAGAGTTATGCAAGCGGCGATTGAAAAATATGTGGAAAAAATTTTCGGGGCGCAAAAAAAACACCGCCGAAGCGGAGTTCTTTATGTCAATGGTGCTTGAATTATTGATGACGCGAGCGCAGACTCTCACGGTGAAAAAATGTTATCCATGGATTGATTACTGATTAAGTGCCGAGCGATTTTGTGAAGCCTTCAAGCCGCCGTCAATCGTTCGACGTTAAAGCAGTCGATTACTGCAACAGGCTCAGGACGGACGAACTGTTCTGGTTCGCTTGCGCCAGCATCGACTGCGCCGCCTGGAGCAAGACATTGTTCTTGGTGTAGTTCGTCATTTCCTTCGCCATATCGGCATCCCTTATGGTGGACTCTGCCGCCTGGACGTTCTCGCTGGAAGTCGTCAGGTTGGAGGCGGTATACTCGAGACGTGCTTCGACCGCGCCGATCGTCGTCTGCTGGTCGAGCGCCTTCTGCAAGGCGTTGTCGATTGCCGCGATCGCCGCGTTCGCCAGATCTTTCGACGCAATGCTCAGCTTGGTGCCGTCGGAGCCTTTCAAGCCGAGCGCCTCCGAGCGCATGTCGCGCAAGCCGACCTTGATCGCCTCGTTGGAGTTCGCGCCGCTGTGGAAGTTCAGAGAATTGTCGACGTTATTCTTGTTTGTCGCGTGGATGGTCTCACTCCAAGAGTTGACCGCCGCATTCGCAGACTTCTTGACGTTGCCTTGCGAGTCGGTGATGCCGATCGTGAAGCCAGAGATGTTCTTCGCCGTGTTGGAATCACTGTCTGCTCCGTAGCCGACCGCGCTGGCGCGCACCGTCAAGCCCCAGGTCTTATCTGCAGTCTTAACTGCATCGTTCGCCGCATCGACGCCGATCATGATACCGGCATAGACGTAAGCGGAACCATCTGCCGCAGCTCCCAAATGAGACGCAGAGATATCGTCGATGTGCGTCTCCTCGTAGTTGTGCGTGACGCTCGAGAACGAAAGACCATCGTCGGAGCCCGTCCCATCAAACGCCGTAGCCATGTTGGCAAAAACTCCGTTGACTGTGGGATCATAGGCGGTGTAATCAGCTTCTGCCGAGCTAGCCTCAGAGGTAACGTCAGTGTCGTTTTTGTAGGTATACTCTCTAGCCATGTTGTCAAAGATGTTGTTGATGGCGGTGGTACCGACTTTGAAAGTGGTGGTGTAGGTTCTGCCGTCTTTGACAAAGGACGCAGTGACGCGGTCAGTAGATTGAATCTCGAGGCTCTCACGGTTGCGGTTGAGCAGATCCGTCAAAGCAGTCTGACCGGTGGTATCGGTTGCGAGAGACTGGTTGGTGAATGCCGCGACCGTGCCGTACTCGCTGCGATAGTTCTTGGAGCCGTCGACGAGATATTTGCCGTTGAAGGTGACGAGTGCGTTATCATCAATCTGATCGATGAACTGATCCATTTCCTTCTGGATGATGCGGCGGTCGTCGTCGGTGTTGCTGTCGTTGGCGGCGCTGATTGCTTTTTCTTTGAGCGCTTTGAGGATTTCGACGGTGCTGGAGACTGCGCCTTCAGCCGTCTTCATCATGCTGGAGTCGTTCTGGGTGTTCTGATTAGCCTGATCGAGCGAACGGATCTGGACTCTCATGCGCTCGGAGATCGCGTAGCCGGCTGCATCGTCCTGCGCGCCGTTGATTTTCATGCCGGTGGAGACTTTCGCGAGGCTCTTCTGGAGAGCGGTGCTGTTAGCGTTGAGCGTGCTGAGAGTGCGAATTGCGCTCATGTTGTTCTTTACGACCATTGCCATGGTAATTTCCTCCTTGGTTTTAAATCCATTAAACTTGATCCTTATAGGGCAGCATCCGTACTGCCACAATATATAACAAGCGAAGGGAAAACTGCATGCGCCAACCGTCGCCGACGCACATCCGCACCGCCGACGTCATAGCGACCGGTGCAGTCATGCCCTGCTCATTACCCTATACTCCGCCGACGCCCGATCCATAGCTCATCGAGCCCTCGGCTCTCTACAAACCCCGACCGTTTTTTTCAACAGCCGTCTGCCTGTATCAAAAACCTTATCGTCATTTGCACATCAAAACTTAAGCCTCCGATAAAAATTTTTTTAATCCGCCTCTAATCTTGCCGAAGAAAATTTTTTTGAGCGCCGATGTTTCTGCTGCACCCTAAAAGATTTGACAACCGCGCGCTTTTTCAATATCATGCAACCTAATGTTGATTGATTTAATCAGCATTGTCGATGTCCGATATCAATTGCAAAGGAGGTATTTTTCATGAAGGACATCAAGATCAGCAGTCCGCTTGAAGGCGAATTGATTCCGTTAAACGAAGTCAATGATCCTGTATTTGCGGGCGGCGCCATGGGTCGCGGCGCGGCAGTCAAAAACCCGAAGGGTAAAGTCTTCGCGCCTTTCGACGGCGAGATCACGGTCTTCTTCCCCACCGGTCACGCCATCGGTCTCAAGTCCACTGACGGGATCGAACTTTTGATTCACGTCGGCATGGACACGGTCAAACTCAACGGTCAGTGTTTCAACCCCAAAAAAGAGGCGGGCGACAAGATCAAACGCGGCGAGCTCCTGCTCGAGTTCGATCCCGCCGGCATCATCAAAGCCGGTTACGAGACTACCACGCCCGTCGTCGTCACAAATCACGCGGATTTTGGCGACATCACTTTTGAGCTCGGCAGCAAGACGGTCGTCGCGAAGGCTCCGTCGGCGGACGCAAACGCCGGTCCCGTCGCGAAAGATGCCGACGATGCACAGTATGACGGTTTGCCCGACGAAGAGCGCGTCGCAAAACTGATCATGAAGTACGTCGGCGGTCCCGACAACGTCCGCACGGCTGAGCACTGCGCAACTCGTCTCCGTCTCATCGTCAACGACAAATCCAAAATCCAAGAGAAGAAAGTCGAGAACATCGACGGCGTCAAAGGTCAATTCTTCGCCGCTCAACAGTACCAGATCATTTGCGGCACGGGCTTTGTCGACAAGGTCACTGAAGAATTTATCAAGCTCAAACCGTCACTGGCGGGCGGCGGCGGCAAGGAAGCGGCTTATGAGCAAATGAGCCTCGTCCAGAAAATTTCCCGCACGCTCGGTGACGTGTTCGTCCCCATCATCCCCGTCCTCGTTGCTACAGGTCTTTTCATGGGTCTGCGCGGTGCGATGCTCTCGTTGGGCAGCAACTGGGATCCGAACTTCCTGTTAATGACGCAAGTTTTGACTGATACGGCATTTGCATTCTTGCCGGCGCTGGTCTGCTGGTCGACGATGAATAAATTCGGCGGCACGGCGGTTATCGGTATCGTTCTCGGATTGATGCTCGTGTTCCCGGCACTGCCGAACGCGTACGTGGTCGGCGGATTCGCCAACGATCTTAAAGAGATGGGCATGACTTGGCAAGAGGCGGCGGCAATTCCCGAATACGCCGGTAAAGTTCCTATTCCTCTCGACATCCTCGGCTTCACGATCCCGCTCGTCGGCTATCAAGGTTCGGTTCTCCCTGCACTCGTTCTTGGTATATTCGCGGCTAAACTTCAACATTGGCTCAAAACCTTTATCCCCGACATGATCGACTTGATCGTAACTCCGTTCCTCACCTTGACGATCTCGATGATCCTCGGCTTCCTCGTTGTCGGTCCGATCATGCACGGTCTCGAGCAGGTCGTCTTCGGCGCCGTTCAAACATTCCTCGGCATTCAATTCATCGGCGGTCTCGTCATCGGCGGTCTGCAACAGGTCATCGTTATTTTCGGCGTGCATCACGTGTTCAGCGCTCTCGAGATTTATCTCCTGTCGACCACCGGAGCCGATCCCTTCAACGCCATCATCACTTGCGCGACCATCGCACAGGGCGGCGCGGCAATGGCGGTTGCATTCAAAACTGCCGATCCCAAGAAGCGTGCGTTGTATGTGTCGTCGGCGGTTCCCGCGTTCCTCGGCATCACCGAGCCCGCGATTTTCGGTATTAACCTCCGCTTCATGAAACCGTTCATCTACGGCTGCTGCGGCGGCGCGGTTGGCGGCGCGATCTCGAGCTTCTTCGGGCTCGCCGGCACCGGCATGGGCATCACGGTTCTGCCCGGCATGCTCCTCTACATGAACGGTCAAATTGGTCTTTACATCATGGTCAACCTGATTGCCTGCGCGATCGGCTTCGGCTTGACTTACATGCTCTTTAAACCGGAAGAATGATTCTTTATCGAAAATAAATTTTTCAACGCCGTCGGCGCATGTCGGCGGCATTTTTCTAATCAGAAGGAGGTTAAACGATGGAGAAGTTTGACAAGAAGGCGATTGATCTGACGGTGCAAGAGGAGCTGCCGTTCAAACACTACTGGCACAACCGGTTTCACCTCGAAATGCCGCGCGGTTTGATCAATGATCCGAACGGGCTGACGGTGCTCAACGGCGAGTATCACGTTTTCTTCCAATGGAACCCGCTCGGCGTCGTGCACAAAAACAAGTGCTGGGCGCATACCACCACGAAGGATTTCATCAACTATGCGATCCCGCAGCTTGCGCTCTGGCCGACGGACGTCCACGACAAGGACGGTTGCTATTCGGGTTGCGGACTCGTCGAGAACAATTGCGTCCGCGTCCTCTATACGTGCAACTCGAAAGACCCGAATAACATTCGGACGTCGGCTCAACGGTTCGGGACGCTGATGAATGACGGTCGCGTCGAGAAGGACGAGATCGTTGTCCCCGACAATCCCGAGGGATATACGGCGCATTTCCGTGATCCCAACGTGTTTGAGCGCGACGGCAAGAGATATTTTGTGATCGGCGTCCAACGGAAGAATGAGACGGGCACGGCGCTTGTCTACGAGGAGCAGGGCGAAGAGGAGCAGTGGAAAAATCTCGGCGAGATCAAAACCGATCTGAAGGACTTCGGCTACATGTGGGAATGTCCGGGGCTGGTGAACTTCGGCGAATATGACGCGTTGATTTTCTCGCCGCAGGGGCTCGAGGAGGAGGAGTTCCAATATCAGAACATCTTCCAAGCGGGCTACATCGCGGGTAAATTCTCGTTGGATTCGATGGAGATGATGCACGGCAAATTCCAAGAGCTCGACAAGGGCTTTGACTTCTACGCGCCGCAGGTGTTCAGCAATTGCGATCGGAATATCCTGTTGGGCTGGATGGGCATGCCGGATAAGGACGATGAATATCCGACGGGCGATCTGGGTTGGAAGTTCTCACTGACGATGCCGCGCGTGCTCGAGCTCAAGCAGGGGCATATCTTCTGTCAACCGGCGGAGGAATTGAAGGGGCTGCGTCAATCGGAGAATGCGATCGATCTTGAGGGCACCGATCTTGTGCGTGAGCAGTTGTCGGCGGGCTCGGAATCCGATCTCAACATCAAACTCGGCTCCGCACGGAAGGTGAGCATCACGCTCAAGTACGGCTCGGAGTCGACGGATATCACATTCGACAAGGCAACGCAATCGGTGACGATCGATCGGACGGGAATGAAACTCGGCGGTCGCGGGAAGCGTCGGTTCAAACTGTTCGCGGATAAGACGCTCGAGGTGCAACTGTTTGTGGATCGGACGGCGGTGGAATTGTTCCTGCAGGGCGGCGAAGAGACGGCGTCGTTCTTCGTATTTCCGTCGGAGGATATCAAGCCGGAGCTGATAGTTTCGAGCGACGCGCCGATCGATGTCAAAGGAAAAATTTACGAGCTGGGCTCGATTACGTTTAAATAAAAAATCCGCGCGGAGCAGATGATAGATGGGGCGCCGCCAGCGCTCCCGCCCACGGAGCTCGGCGCCCGCACATATGGAGCGGTTCCCACCCGCGACAGCGGCACCCGTAATCTGCGGCGGCAAAAATATTTTTATCGAAGGCACTCCGAAATGCGGGGCGCCTTCTTTTTTGTGCTATAATATTGATATGGAGTTGAAGAAAATTTTTTGGACGGCGGCTGATGCGGTGCTGGATTTTTTGTTTGCGCCGCGTTGCATGATTTGCGAAGACTACATCGAAAATCGACGCGACATGTTTTGTCCGCGCTGTCGAGGGAACATCATAGCGATTGATCGGGCGTCGGAAAAACCGTCGGCGCTTGACGAAGTTTGGCGCATTACGAGATATCGGGAAGGCTCGCGCGACATGTTAAGGGCGTTGAAATTCAACGAAGGTCGGCGGTCGGACGAGATCACTCAATTGAAGGCGATCCGTCGGATATTGGATTGGGTGACGGATCGGCGGCTGGACGAGTTGTTTTCGACAGTCGATTGCGCGGTGCCTGTGCCGTTGCATGAAAATCGGCAATCGGAGCGCGGCTTCAATCAGGTGGAGTTGATCTTCGGCGATTGGCTGAGTGCGCGAGGCTTGACGGTCGAAAACATATTGCGACGTGTGAAGGACACGAAGCATTTGTTTGATCTCAATCGTGAGGAGCGTCGTGCGGTGATCGACGGCGCGTTTGATGTGGTCGACGGGTTTTCGATTGAAGGGAAAAAAATTTTATTGCTTGACGACATATTTACGACGGGCGCGACGATGGGGGAGTGCGCGGCAGTGTTAAAGGCGCACGGCGCGGAAAAAGTATTCGGCTTGGTGCTGGCATCGGATTTTGATTAAAGGCGGGCGCCGCCGGCGCGGGTGGGGATCGCTGTCCTAATTTGGGCGCCGGCTCCGTGGGCGGGAGCGCAGGCGGCGCCCATAAAAAAATCCTCGAGAGAAAAAATCAGAGGCTGTGATGGAAAAAATTATTTTATCGATCAGGAATTTGGATATAACTTTTCGGACGAACGCCGGCGACATTCACGCGATACGCGGCGTCGACATCGACCTTCCGCGCGGAAAAACTATTGCGCTCGTCGGCGAGTCGGGCTCGGGTAAGTCGGTGACGATGAAGGCGGCAACCGGTCTGCTCGACACCAACGCGATTATCAACGACGGACAAATTTTTTTCGACGGCGACGACGGACGCATCGATCTCTTGACGCTCTCCAAAAAAGATTTGCGTCGGACGATCAACGGGCGGCAAATTGCGATGGTGTTTCAAGACCCGATGACGAGCCTCGACCCCACGATGACGATCGGCGATCAGATCACCGAGGGAATGTTCCTCCACAAAAAAATTTCTCCCGCCGACGCCCGCAATCGCGCGCTCGAGCTTTTAAATCTCGTCGGGATCGTCGACGCCGAAAAACGTCTCGAAAATTATCCTCATCAACTATCGGGCGGCATGCGTCAACGGATCGTGATCGCGATCGCCCTTTCGTGCGAGCCGACGATTTTAATTTGCGACGAGCCGACGACCGCGCTCGACGTGACGATCCAAGCCCGCATTCTCGATCTGATCAAGGACATTCAATCGAAGATGGGCTTGTCGGTCATTTACATCACTCACGACCTCGGCGTGGTCGCGAAGGTCGCCGATTACGTCAACGTGATGTATGCGGGCAAAATTATTGAGCGCGGCACGGTCGACGAGATTTTTTACGACCCGCGTCATCCGTACACTTGGGGCTTGTTGAGCGCGATGCCCGATCTCGAGACCGACGACGATCGTTTGTATTCGATCCCCGGCAGTCCGCCGAATTTATTGCACGAGCCCAAGGGCGACGCATTTGCCGCGCGGAATAAATTTGCGATGAAGATCGACGAAAAGGAGCCGCCTCCGATGTTTCGAGTGACTGAAACGCATTGGGCGGCGACGTGGTTGTTGCACCCGCACGCGCCGACGGTCGAGATGCCGAAGGAATTGCGGGCGCGGCTCGAGCGATCTCGAAAGGCGGCGAAAATTTCATGAGCACGCCGTTGTTGAGCGTCAAAAATTTGATTCAGCACTTCAAAGTGTCGCGGAGTTTCACCGTCAAAGCCGTCAACGGCGTCTCGTTTTCGATCAATGCGGGCGAGACTTACGGGCTCGTCGGCGAGTCGGGCTCCGGCAAGACGACGATCGGGCGCTCGATCATTCGATTGTATGATCCGACGGGCGGCGAGATCGTTTTCAACGGCAAGTCGATTGTCGGCGCGCTCGATAACGACACTCGAAAGATGCTCCGAAAAAATATGCAGATGATCTTTCAAGACCCGATGTCGAGCCTCAATCCGCGCAAAAAAATTGCCGACATAATCGGCGAAGGACTTGACATTCATAAACTTTACTCGACGGTCGACGAGCGCAATGAAATTATCGGCGGCATTTTACGTAAGGTGGGACTGTCGGCGGCGCATGCCGAGCGCTATCCTCAACAGTTCAGCGGCGGGCAACGACAACGGATCGGGATCGCCCGCGCGCTCGTGATGAATCCGAAGTTGATCATTGCCGACGAGTGCATTTCCGCGCTCGACGTTTCGATCCAGGCGCAGGTCGTCAATCTGATGAAAGACATTCAGGACGAGACCGGTTGCGCGTATCTGTTCATCGCCCACGACCTGAGCATGGTCAAATACATTTCCGATCGGATTGGCGTGTTGCACAAGGGATATCTCGTCGAGACCGGCACCACCGAGGAAATTTTCAACGATCCGCGCCATCCTTACACGCAAAGTTTATTGTCCGCCGTCCCGATCCCCAATCCGCACGTCGAAAAAAATCGTCGGCTGATCGCTTACGACGGCGGCGCCGCCAACTATGAATCAGCCGCTCTTCAATCGATCAGCGACACTCACTTTGTGCTCGAGTCCTGAAAAATTTTCCGCGCCCGATCCAAATCGTGTTTCAATTGCGCGACCAGATCGGCAATGCTTTCAAACTTATCTTCCGCGCGGAGCCACTCCAAAAAACTTACGCTCAACTCGCGCCCGTAGAGATCGCCGTTGAATTGATCGATGTAAACTTCCAAACGTCGGCGCTCAATCCCGAACGTCGGATTGTAGCCGATATTGGCGATCCCGCAAAAATTTTTCCCGTCGAGCTCGACGCTCACCGCATAAGCGCCGTTGGGAAGCATCGCCCGACCTTCGCCGATCTCCAAATTCGCCGTCGGGAATCCCAAGCGCCGTCCGCGACGATCGCCGTGCACAACAGTCGACACATACGTAAACGGACGCCCGAGCAGTTCATTGGCGGAGTGCAATTCGCCGTCGGCAATCAGCTTGCGAATGCGAGTGCTGCTGACGGTTTTTTTGTCGACGGTGATCGCGGGGCAAACTTCCGCGCGGAAGCCGTAAGCGCCGCACTCACGGATTAACATTCGACCGTTGCCCTTGCCGAATCGACCGAAGGTATAATTCGGACCGGTGACGACGATCGACGGCGAAAATTTTTCCTTGAGCAGTTGAAGAAAATCTTCGGGCGAGCGTTTTGACAGTTCTCGAGTAAACGGAATATCGATCAGCACGTCGACGCCGAGGCTTTCAACGAGTTTGCGTCGGAGTGATCTCGAGCCGATCATCAACGGTTGATTTTCGGGCGCCAAAATTGACAGCGGATGGTTGGAAAAAGTAAACACGATCGAAGTGCCGCCGATTGAATGAGCCAACTCGACGGCGCGTCTGATGATCGATGCGTGCCCGATGTGGACGCCGTCAAACATGCCCAGTGCGATCACGGGGCTCAAAAATTTTTTATCGATGGCTGACAGCCTTTTATAAATCTCCAATGCTTATTCTCCGATGCGGATTTTTTTTGGGGGCGACGATTTTATTAGGGCGACGCCGCCGCAGGATAGAAGGAGCGGCTTTAGGATTAAAGGGCGCCGCCGACGCGGGTGGGAACCACTGTCCTCAGTTGGGCGCCGACCTTCGTGGGCGGGAGCGTCGGCGGCGCCCCTTACTCGTCGCTCCATGAAAAACGGGCGGGCAAAATTATTTTATGCGGAGCGTGGCAAAATAATCGTCGAGAGTCTCCGCCCGACGGATCATCTCAATCCGACCGTCCTCACGCAATAACAGCTCCGCACTCCGCAACTTCCCGTTGTAATTGAATCCCATCGCATGCCCGTGCGCGCCCGTGTCATGAATGATCACAACGTCGCCGATCGCAATCGACGGCAGCTGACGATCGATCGCAAACTTGTCGTTGTTCTCGCACAGCGAACCCGTCACGTCGTAAACATGATCGAGCGGCGCATTTTCTTTGCCCGCAATCGTGATGTGATGATACGCCCCGTAGAGCGCCGGTCGCATCAAATTCGCCATGCACGCGTCCAGCCCGATATAATTTTTATACGTCTCTTTCTTGTGCAGCACCGTCGACACCAGCCAGCCCGCGTCGCCCGTCATCGCACGCCCGCTCTCGAACGCCAACGCAGGCTCCAAATCCGCCGTCCGCAATATATTTTCGTACATAGATCGAATACCCGCTCCGACCGCCTCGAGATCAACGGGCTTTTCGTCGAGCCGATACGGCAATCCGATCCCGCCGCCCAAATTTATAAATTCCACTTCGATCCCGAGCCGCGATTTGAGCTCGACCGCCAGCCCGAACATGATCTCCGCCGTCTTGACGAACGCCGACGTTTCCAATTCATTCGAGACAATCATCGTGTGCAGCCCGAAGCGTTTCACGCCCTTGTCGAGCGCAAGTCGATACGCGTCAAACAATTGCGCCCGCGTCAAACCGTATTTCGCCTCCGCCGGTCGTCCGATTATATCATTGCCGTCGTTCATCACGTCCGCAGGATTGTATCTGAACGATAAGCAATCGGGCATGCCCGCGCATCGATCCAAAAATTCTACGTGAGTTATGTCGTCGAGATTGATGATCGCCCCGAGCTCCCGCGCCTTTTGAAATTCTTCCGCCGGCGTGTCGTTCGATGTCAACATTATTTTTTCGCCGACCACGCCCGCCATCTCCGAAATGTACAGCTCCGCTATCGACGAGCAATCCGTACCCGCGCCTTCGCTCGCAAGCACCTCAACGATCCTCGGGTTCGGACATGCCTTGACCGCGAAGTACTCTCGAAATTCCGGCGCCCAATCGAACGCCGCCTTCAACCGTCTGATGTTGCCGCGAATTTTTTTCTCGTCGTAGATGTGGAACGGCGTCGGATATATTTCGATGAGCGATTCGAGTTGCGCCTTCGACAGCGGAAAATTTTTTTGCATTATCGATGTCTCCTTCAAAAGAAAGTCGACTGATTATATCACATCGACCCGCAATCAACAAAAAAAGACTGCCGAGGCAGTCTGATTCCGTCGACGCTCAATCACAAGACGCGGCGCGCGCCGATGTAAGTCGAGCTCCAATAACTGTTGCCGAGCGAGTCGATGACGACGCCGCGCGACGAGCTTGCATTGATAAAATTGTTGTCGCCGAGATAAATTCCGACGTGCGACGGACCGTAGGTGTAGGTGCTGAAGAATACGAGATCGCCCGCGCGGAGTTCGGACGTCGAAATCGGAGTGCCGTAGTAGTATTGCTCGTCGGCCATGCGCGGGAGCGCGACGCCGGCTTGAGCGAAGACGTAGCGGACATAGCCCGAGCAGTCGAAACCGTACGGGGTGGTGCCGCCGAAGACGTAGGGGACGCCGATGTACTGCATGGAAGTTTGAACGATGCGGCTTGCGAGGACATTTGAGCTGTGAGTGATGTTGGGCATGTCGCGACCGAGGAGCGCTTCGTAAGTCACGGGACCGATGAGACCGTCGGGCTCGATGCCTTGAATAGCCTGAAATTCTTTGATCGCATCGACGGTAGCGGGACCGAAGTCACCGTCGGCGACGACGTCATAGCCGAGGTCAACGAGCTGCACTTGTAGTTCTGCGATCTCCGTTCCCTGATCGCCCAATTGGAAAGCGTTATGGGCGGAGGCGGAGCCCGTAAACATGATCACCATCGCAATCGCCATCACCATTCGCACTACACTTGACAAATACGCCACTTCCTCTCTTGAAACTCTAATCGATTTTTAATGATATTATAATCTTGCATGGTGATAAACGGGTGAAGCTAAAATAAATTTTGTATGATTTTTCTTGTCGCCGACGTCTTTCACGAATGCGAACTTTTCTTTTCCATGTAAACTCGTCCAAGATTCGTTCGCTACAAAAATGATTTGAGTTTAGTCGTGATTTTGTAGCGTCTCCTTTCTTAATCGATTGAGAATCTGAGAAAATTTTTTACTACAACGGAATATTTTTGTCAACAAACCAAACGTTCGATTTGTTGTTGAGTTCCGAATAAGAAATCGCCGAAATTTTTTCCAAATAAAAAAACGCTGGAGATCTATTTGACCACCAGCGATGTAAAAAATTCCAAATTGTTTATCACGATACATATAAAAATTATAAATCCAACGACAACAGTCTCTCGCGTTGATCCAACTTTGAACAATTTGATTCCATATT
>CALGGP010000082.1 GCA_937915885.1 uncultured Selenomonadales bacterium
GTCAACGCGGGTGGGCATGCCGTCCTCTGTTGGGCGCTGCCATTCGGGGGTGGGAGCGTTGGCGGCGCCCCATGATCATCAGGCGATTGGAAAATAAAAGGAGGCGCAACGATGACTGAACGGCTCGACGATCTGATGATGCGCGGACGAAAAATTTTTCAGCGCGACGGCGAATTTTGCTTTTCAATCGATTCCGTTTTGCTCGCGCACTTCCCAAGGCTCAGAAAAAATTTCAATGTGCTCGACCTCGGGACGGGGACCGCTGTGATCCCAATTTTGATCGCCGACGAAGTTGCTCACGTTCAGGCGATCGAATTAAATCCGATTATGGCGGCGACCGCACGACGGAGCGTCGAGCTAAACGAATTGAACGATCGGATCACGATCATCGAGGGCGATTATCGGGAGCTCAAAAAATTTTTCCGCGCGGAGACTTTCGATCTCGTGACAGTCAATCCGCCGTATCGATCGCTCGGCTCGGGCGCCGTCAATCAATCGATCGGGATCGCCAACGCCCGTCATGAATTTACCGCCACTCTCGACGACGTGATCCGATCCGCGCGGTTCGCTCTAAAATATCATGGTCGACTGTGCATGATCCACATCGCGGAGCGGCTTTGCGAGATCGTTGATTGCCTGCACCGACACCAATTCGAGATGAAGCGCTTGCGATTGATCCAACCGAAATTCGATCGCCCGCCGAATTTGATGCTGATCGAGGCGATGGTCGGGGCGCACAGCGGATTGCAAATCGAGCCGCCGTTGATCGTTCACAATGACGACGGCTCCTATTCGGAGGAAATAAAAAAAATCTACGGTCTGTAAAAAATTTTACTGTGGGCGCCGCCATTGGTGGCAAGGATTTGTAAAAGGCGGGCGCCGCCGACGCGGGTGGGCATGCCATCCTCTGTTGGGCGCCGCGCTCGGGGGGTGGGGGCGTCGGCGGCGCCCTAAAAATCGTCGCTTTGAAAGGATTAAAACCGCAGGTTTATGGGACGGATGGTCGGGAGGATTTATTTATGGGCTCTGAATTATATTTGTGCGCGACGCCGATCGGCAATCTTGACGATATGACGTTCCGCGCCGTCCAAATTTTGAAGGGCGTCGACTTCATTGCCGCCGAGGACACTCGCCACACTCGAAAATTATTGACGCACTTCGACATTCACACGCCGCTCATTCATTACGACGAGAATAATAAATCCGCCGTCGGCAAAAAAATTATCGAGCGTCTGCTCAACGGCGAAAGCGCCGCTTGCGTCACCGACGCCGGCACTCCAGCCATCAGCGACCCCGGCGCCGATCTCGTTCGTCTCGCCGTCGACGCCAACATAAAAATTATTCCGATCCCGGGCGCGTGCGCCGCCATCAATGCTCTGATTGCCTCGGGGCTCGACACCAATCAGTTTACTTTCGTCGGCTTCTTGCCCAATAAAAATTTTGCCGATCGATTGAAAGCGTTGAAGGATTGTCGCGAGACGCTTATTTTTTATGAGGCTCCCCATCGATTGAATAAGACACTCGAGAAATTATTTGAGACGTTCGGCGCGCGGCGCGTTGTCTTGGCTCGAGAGCTGACGAAAATTCATGAGGAGTTTATTCGCGGACGGCTCGGCTCGATTGTCGTCGACGATCCGCGCGGAGAGTTCGTAATCGTGGTCGAAGGCGCCGACGACGAGCCGCCCGTCAAAGATTTTATCGACAGTGATGTGTTGACGATATATAATCGACTGATTAAGGACGGCGTAGAGCGCAGGGAGGCGATGCGACTGACGGCAAAACAATTCGGGCTGAGCCGACGCGAAGTCTATCAATTGACATTAAAGGAGTTTGAATCGCAATGAGCAGATTTTTCAAGGGAGTAATCGCGGGCAATCATTTCATCACGGAGAATTTGTTGACGGGCTTGACGCGCAACGAGGACGTTGATCCGCAGGATTTTTGCGTCGCCGACAAGACGCAGGAGGTTTGCAACGAGTGGGCGCGGAAATTTCATGTCCGCACGACGACCAATCCGATCGACTTTGTGAGCTCGACGGCGTTTTTGATTTTGGCGTTTCATCATGACGATCTCGACAGGGTGATGAAAAAAATTGCGCCGAAAGTCAAGCGCGAGACGCTCGTATTGTCGGCGATGCATCGGACGAAGATCGAGGACATCGAAAAATATCTGCCGGAGCATCAGATCATCCGATTGTTTTTGAGCCCGTCGGTAGTGAGCGGAGCGGGCGTGGGAGCATACGCGGCGAATAAAAATGCGACGGTCGACGCCAAAAGCGCGGCGCAGATCATCATAAAAAATTTGGGCTCAATGGTCGAAGTCGGCAGCGAAGAGGAACTTGAAAAGATGCGCGAGTTCATCTTGGCGAACACATTTCTGTCGTACTTGACGGTGAAAGCGATGTTCGATGCGGGGCGGAAAATCGGATTGCCGGGCAAGGATGCGGGCTTTATCGCCGAAAAAATACTCAACGGGGCGGTGACGACGCTCGTCAACGATCGGCAGCGCGGGATTGCGATGTTGAAGGAGGCGTTCCGCAAAGAAATTTTCAACGAGTCGATCGAACTGATCAAAGAATATGGCATTTACGATTCGATCGGCAAATTATTGGAGGAGCCCGTCGAGCCCGAGCCGAAAAAAATTGATCTGAGGTATAAATGGCTGAACCGTTGAGCCCGTTCCGCGCGGATTGTTTGATTGGAGGAATCGATCATGTTCAATGGAAAAAATATATCGCGGCTGATGGTCGGAGTGATGATGATCGGAGGGCTGATGGGCGCGCCGATGGCGGAAGCGGCGCTCGACAGCGGGGTCGAACAATCCGAGCGTGCGAGTGCGGCTCAAAAGCGCGAGGAGGGAACGAAATTATTTTTGGCGGGCGATTACGAGGGAGCGATCGCGTGCTACGATGAGGCGCTCGAAATTAATCCGGATTATGCGCTGGCGTATTACAATCGGGGCGACGCGTATACGGCGCTGCGGCAATACGAGCGGGCGATTGAGGATTATACAAAGGGCTTGGAGTTGTCGTCGGACGATGCGGACGCGTATTACAGTCGCGGGAATGCGTATTATCGACTGGCGGAATATCGTCGGGCGATAGCGGATTACGACCGGGCGGTCAAGCTCGAGCCGAAATTTGGGAACGCGTATTATAATCGCGGGAATGCGCGCAAGAATTTGAATGATTATCGCGGGGCGATAGACGACTTTACGAAGGCGATCGAGATTGATTCCAAATTTGCGGCGGCGTATTACAATCGTGGGAATGCGCACGGCGAGTTGAAGGAATATCGGGAGGCGATATCGGACTACGACAAGACGATCAAATTGACGCCGAAGATGGCGGCGGCGTATATCAATCGGGGGTTGGCGTACGGGCATTTGCAAGATTATCGTCGTGCGGTCGAGTCGTATTCAAAGGCGCTGGAGTTGGTGCCGGACGAGGCGGACGTATATTATTTTCGAGGCAACACGTATGACAATCTGCAGGATTATGATCGGGCGTTGGAGGACTACGACAAGACGATCGAACTCAATCCGAAGAATGCGGGGGCGTATCTTAATCGGGGCGTCATTTACGGCAATCGACAGCAGTATGAAGAGGCGATCGAAGATTTTACGCGCGTGATCGAATTGGCACCGAACTATGCGTTGGCGTATCGCAATCGCGGCGAGTGCTATCGCGGGCTTGGAGAAAAGGAGAAGGCGCAGGCGGACTTCGACAAGGCGAACTCACTTAGCGGCTGATTGGAAGGCTTGATATGAAAAAGTATTTCCGACGGCTGATAGCGGCGTCGTTGACGGTCGGCAGTCTGATGTTCATGCCGATCACTCACGCGTCGGTCGAGACTTACGTCGGCACCGGCGAATACATCATGAATACGTCGGAGACGTTTAACGACGCCAAAAATCAAGCAAAACTTTTAGCCGAGCGCAACGTCCTCGAGAGCATCAGTTTTTACCTCACGGAGCATTCCGCGCTCGTCGATGGTGTGTTGGAGGAGGACGAAATTATATTGATTGTCGCCGGCATAATGAACATTACGAACGTTAAGTATGAGCTCACGTCCGACGATGACGAGAATTTTGCTGTCAAGGCTGAAGTCACCGCCGAAGTCGATGCGGACGAAGCATTAAAACTCGTTGAGCGCGAAGTTGAAAATAGGCAACTCCAAAAATGAGGATACTCGCATCATGAAAAAAATCTTTTTGATCACCGCGTTGTTGATCATCGCAATGCTCACTCCGTCCGCCCGCGCCTCCGACTTTCGAGCGATCCTAAACTCCGCGCCGCTCACTCCGACCGTTACAAATTTCGAGCCGTGCAATGAGATCGTGCAAAACACTCTGGCGCGCATCGTCAAGCCCGGCATGGACACTTACGACAAAGTCAAAGTCTGCTACGATTATCTGATCGAGACGTGCATGTACGGCGCCAATCGGACGATGAATAATTATCCCGCCGACACGCCCGACGAAGGCGCGATACTCGCCTACTGCATGCTCAGTGAACACGTCGGCGCTTGCGATCATTACTCGTGCGCGTTCGCGGCGCTCGTCCGCGCGATCGGATTGAACTGTTATACGATCGACGGTCAGACCACTCGAGCGGACGGCGGATATACGGGACATATTTGGACGGTGATCAACATCGACGGGATCGAATACGTTTTTGATCCGCAGATCGACGACAACATTGCGCGCGGCGGTCCGACGGGATATTACAGATTTTGCGTGACGTACGACGAGACGCCGGACACCTACGCCGATTTTTACAACAATCATTATTTCCGACCGCTCGCTTATTGAGAGGAGGCTCCGATGATGACGAAAAAATTTTTGATTGCCGCCGCGCTGATGTTGGGCAGTCTGATGTTCACTCCGAGTGCGGAGGCAGCCGTCGAGACGTACGTCGGCACGGGCGAGTATGTGATGAGCAGTTTCGAGACGCCCGATATCGCTCAACAACGCGCGCAAGTTTACGCCGAGCGCGACGCTCAAGAACAAGCGGGCGTCTTCATTCGTTCGCAATCGCGGCTCGAGAATTTCAAGCTGACGCAGGACGAGATAATCACAATGACGTCGGGCGTGGTTGAAATTATCAACGCCGAAGTAAAATTGGTGTCGATCGAAGACAACGTGAGCAAATACATAGCGACGGTGACGGTGAAGATCGACACGACAAATATTGATCGATGGTTGGAAAAAGACGTGCAGGAGCGGCTCGAACTGGTTGATCAGAACAGAGAGTTGCGTTGGAAGATCGAAGAGCAGGAGGCGGAGATCGCTCGGCTCAAAAAGCAGTACGCGACGGCAACAAGCGCGCGAGAGCGAGAGGAACTGGCGCGTGAGTTTCAACGGGTGGATGATGAGTTCACGGCACTCCAAAAGCTCGAGGAAGGTAACAAATTCCGTGCGAATAAAAAATATCGTGAGGCGCTCACGAGCTATGACGAGGCAATCAAAATTGATGCAATGTTGTCGACGGCGTTCTTCGGGTGCGGCGCCTCATATGTTGAACTGAGGGAATGTGAGCGAGCGATTCCTGAATTCACGCGGGCAATCGAACTAAATCACAACTATGCGGAAGCGTACAACTATCGCGGCGGAGCTTACTACGGTTTAAAAAATTATACTTCGGCGATTGCCGACTGTACCAAAGCGATTGAACTCAAGCCGACGTTTGCGTGGGCGTATAACCTTCGCGGGATTTCTTATTACTCTTTAAAAGACTATTCGCGAGCGATCGCCGATTATTCAAAGGCAATCGAATACAGTTCGGACTATTTGATCGCATATAACAATCGCGGCAATGCTTATAAGGCTTTGAAAGAGTACAGTCGGGCGATTGCGGACTATACGAAGGTGATCGAATTAAATTCAAATAATGCGATGACGTACAACAGTCGAGGAGTTGCGTATCAATACTTGAAAGAATACAGTCGAGCAGTTGCGGACTATACGAGAGCAATCGAAATCGATCCGAATTTTGCAGGGGCGTACGGCAATAGGGGGCTGGTGTACAACAATTTAGGTGAATTCACTCGCGCGATTGTTGATCACACCAAGGCGATTGAACTCGATCCGAAGTTTGCAGGGGCGTATCGCAATCGCGGTAATGCTTATTTTTCCCTCGGAGAATCGGAGCGAGCAATTTCTGATTGTACTAAAGCGATAGAGCTTAATCCGAACGACGCATCGGCATATAGGATTCGCGGCAACGCTTATAAGGCGCTCGGTGAAACGGCGAAGGCGCAAACAGACTTCGATAAAGTCAAATCCCTCGGAGGCTGATGATCATGTTCTATCGAAAAAATTTCCGTCGATTGCTCGTTTCTTCGTTGGCGGTAGGCAGTCTGTTTTTCATGCCGATAACGGACGCGGCGATCGAGACTTACGTCGGCACGGGCGAATATGTGATGAGCAGTTTCGAGACGCCCGATATCGCTCAACAACGCGCGCAAGTTTATGCCGAGCGCGATGCTCAAGAACAGGCGGGCGTCTTCATTCGTTCGCAATCGCGGCTCGAAAATTTCACACTGACGCAGGACGTTATTCAAACGATGACTGCCGGCATTATCAAAATTCTCGACGTTAAGGTGCAGCCCGAGATCATCGATGCAAAGACAATCAAATACAAGGTGACGGTGACGGCGAATATAGATACGGCGGAGATCGAACGATGGCTCGAGCAGGAGGCGCAGGTTCGGATTGATCTCATCGATCAAAATCGTGAACTTCGTCGGAGGCTTGAGGAGCAAGAGGCGGAGCTCGCTCGACTGAAAGCACAAACGGCGACGAGCGATCGTGAAGAGCTCGAGCGGGAGTTTCAACGTGCGGACGCTCAATTTCTCGCCATCGAAAAGAACAGCGCGGGCTATCGGACGAGCAATCATGCCGAGGCGTTGAAGTTATACTCCGAAGCGATTGAACTCGATCCGATGTTTGCAATGGCGTACAATAATCGAGGCTATACTTACACGGAACTTGGGCAATACGATCGTGCAATGTCAGATCTCAATCGGGCGATCGAACTTGATCCGCAACTCAAACTTGCGTACAACAATCGAGGCAGAGTGTTTTCTCGATGGCGGCAATATGATCGGGCGGTAATGGATTACAATCGGGCGATCGAACTCGATCCGAATTACGCGACGCCGTATAACAATCGCGGCTACGTTTACGACGAGCTCAAACAGTATGAACTTGCGATTGCCGATTACACGCGGGCGATTGAACTCAATCCGACGTTTACGATGGCGTACAACAATCGAGGTTTCGCACACATTTCGTTGAAGCAATACGAGCGGGCAATATCCGATCTCAGTCGGGCGATCGAGATCGATGCGAAATTTGCTTGGGCGTATAACAATCGCGGCACGGCGTATCTGTTGACGGGCGATATCGATAAAGCATTGCGGGATTTTGACAAAGCGATCGAATGCGACTCGAGATATGCAAAAGCGTATAAAAATCGGGGGTATTGTTATAAGGCGCTCGGCGACGACGAACGCGCGCAAGCCGACTTCGACAAAGCCAAGTCTCTGGGAAATTGATAGTAATGATAGGAGATTAAAGGGCGGGCGG
>CALGGP010000083.1 GCA_937915885.1 uncultured Selenomonadales bacterium
GGTGGGCGGGATTTAAATTTTAGAGGCTCAATCGGACGGGGCAATGATCGCTGCCGAAAATATTTTTTTCGATCGACGCCTCAACAATCCGCTCCCGCAATCGAGCCGACGCCAAAAAATAATCGATCCTCCAGCCCGAGTTCCGATCCCGCGCCCGTCCGAGGTACGACCACCAAGTGTAAGCGCCTTCCTCCGTCGGGTGCAACTCTCGAAACGTGTCTATAAATCCCGCGCTCAACAATTCCTCCAACTTCCCGCGCTCCTCGTCAGTAAAGCCCGCGTTGTGCCTATTCGCCGACGGATTTTTTAAATCAATCGGATTGCGCGCCACATTCAAATCACCGCCGATTATCACCGGCTTTTTTTTATCCAACAAACCGACATAATTTCGGAACACGTCCTCCCACTCCAACCGATAATCCAATCGCGCCAACTCGTGTTGAGAGTTCGGCGTATAAACATTCACCGCAAAAAAATCGTCAAACTCCATCGTGATCACGCGCCCCTCGTGATCGTGTTCGTCAATCCCGAGCCCCTTCGTCACCGTCAACGGCTCAAGCCGACTGAAGATCGCCGTCCCCGAATAGCCTTTGCGCTCGGCACTGTTCCAATATTGCCGATAACCGTCGAGCTCGAGCAGCGCCTGATGCGGTTGCATTTTCGTCTCCTGCACAAAAAATATATCCGCGTCCAATTCTCGAAACGCATCCATAAAATTTTTCTTCAGACACGCGCGCAAGCCGTTCACATTCCACGAGACCAGTTTCATCTCATCGCCTCCCAATCAAAAATTTTACCGCACTCCTCAGCGCCGCACTCCCGACGAGCGACGCCGCAAACCACATCAGCCAATTCGTGCCGTCGAGCCCCCAATGATGCTTGGCGACGTGCCACAACATAATGTGCATCAAAAATACCTCGAACGACAGCCCGCCGAGCAATCCGAAAATTTTTTCGAGCGTCGGCAGTCGTCGAAACGCCGTCGACAACATCAAACACAGTCCGGGCGTGATCAATATGAAAGGATACCACCACAGCCCGAAGCGCGATAACATCAGCTGCGGCAAAGTTTTTTCGCAACCGATCAAAATTGCGAAGCCGAGCGCCGTCAACGTGATCACTCCGATCGTCGTCCGTCGATCGATGTTTGAATCGCGTCGCGCTCCGACGTAAAAGCCCAAAAAAAATATCGGCAGGCGCGTCACCAAGATCAGATAATCTTGATCCAAAAACGGCACCGTCAAAATTAACAGCGCCGTCAAGACCGTCATCGGCGACCTCCGCGCGGAGAGTGCGAAAAAATACGGCGCGAGAATGTAGAGTACGGGCAACGCGCTCATATACCAATTGAAGGAGAAGCGCCAATCGATAAACGCCTGAACGAAAAATAAATTGCCGAGGAAAGCCGAAGGCGGCGGCTCGAGCCCCTGAACGTCGAGCGTCGACCACCAAATGAGCATGAATGTGATCCAAGTCGGCAGCACGCGACGGGCGCGGCGCTCGAGAAAGGAAAGTGCGTCGGGATTTTTTTTGAGCGAATGCCAACAGCCGATGCCCGAGGCGAAAATAAAAATATCGACGCCGCCGTAGCCGAGCGCTTTAACGGTTTGAAAGGGCTCGAGCGTGATCGCGGCGCCGCAATGAAAAAACATGATCCAGAGGATCGCGAAGCCCATGCAGGCGTTTCGATATCTGAACAGTTCCTTTAAAAGCATTGATTCTTCCATCCGCGCGCTCTGTGGTTCTAAGGGACGGTTTAATGTGGGCGCCGCCGTCGCCCCCGCCCACCACGGTCGGCGCCCAACTGAGGATGGCATGCCCACCCGCGCCGGCGGCGCCCCGATCCGTATCGGCAGCACCGAGCGTTACATCGAACGTGGCAACGATCGACCGTCCGCCCGCGCGAGGTCGGCGCTTTTAAAAGAGTGGGCGTTGTCGACGCCCCAAAAAACGTCCGACCGCGTCGGCAGCCCCCGATCGTTACATCGAATGTGGCAACGATCGATCGTTCCGCCCGCGCGAGGTTCGGCGCTTAAAAAAAAGTGGGAGTTGTCGACGCCCCAAAAAACGTCCGACCGCGTCGGCAGCACCGATCGTCCCGCATCTTCGATGTGCAACGCTTTGCGACGAGCGGGCGTCGTCGACGCGGGGTGGGTACCGCGATCTCTGTCGGGCGCCGTGCACAATGGGTGGGAGCGTCGACGGCGCCCCAATAAAACCGTCGAGCGGAACAAAAAATTTTGGAGGAAAAATATTATGCAGTTTCATGCCACGACAATTGTCGCCGTCAAAAAGGACGGCAAGGTCGCCATCGCCGGCGACGGTCAAGTCACTTTCGGCGAGCACACCGTCATGAAGTCCACCGCTAAAAAAGTTCGCCGCCTCTACCACGACAAAGTAATCGCGGGTTTCGCCGGCTCCGTCGCCGACGCATTCACTCTCTTCGAGAAGTTTGAAGCCAAGCTCGAATCATATCACGGCAGTCTGCAACGCGCCGCCGTCGAGCTCGCCAAGGATTGGCGCACCGATAAAATTCTCCGTCGCCTCGAAGCCCTTCTGCTCGTCGCCGACAAAGATACGATTTTGATGTTGAGCGGCTCGGGTGAAGTGATCGAGCCCGACGGCAACGTCGCCGCGATCGGCTCGGGCGGTTTTTACGCGCTTGCCGCAGGTCGAGCGCTCGTCGCCCACTCCGACATGTCCGCGCCCGACATCGCTAAGGAGGCGCTCACCATCGCCGCCGACATTTGCATTTTCACCAATCACAACATCATCGTCGAGGAACTGTAAAAAATCCTTGCAATCGCCGATATCGACTGATATAATTTCACGGTCGTTTGAATGAGCGACAAAAACTTCTCTGCGCCTGCGGGCGCCGAAGTCCGAAGAGGAGGTGTCAATTTGAGAAAATATGAGATCGTTTACATCGTGAGAGCGCTCGAGGACGACGCGATTAACGCCGTCATCGACAAATTCAACAAGCTCATCGTCGCCAACGGCGGCACCGTCGACAAAGAGGATCGTTGGGGCAAAAAGCATCTCGCCTACGATATCAAGAAGGAGAGCGAGGGCTATTACGTGCTGCTCAACGTGACGAGCAACGCCGATTGCGTCAAGGAGTGCGACCGCGTCATGAAGATCACCGACGAGATTCTTAAGCACATGATCGTCCGTCTCGACGAAAAAGCGGAGGATTGAGCCATGAACAAAGTCATTTTGACCGGCAATTTGACGCGTGATCCCGAAATCAGAACCACGGCGACGGATAAAACGGTCGCAACGATGGGGCTGGCGGTTCGGCGCGGTTGGAAGAAGACCGACGACAATCAGCCCGACGCAGATTTTTTCAACATCGTAGCGTGGGAGAAACTTGCCGAGTTCTGTCGCAACTATTTGATGAAGGGCTCGAAAATAATTGTGGAAGGTCGTCTGCAGACGCGCTCGTACGAGGCGAAGGACGGCACCAAGCGCACTGTCACTGAAGTAGTCGCCAACGAGATCGAATTTGCGAGTTCCAAAAGCTCCCGTCCGAATATCGTTGACTTTGACGATCGCTCCGAAAAAAAATCGTCGGCGCCGGGCAACGAACTTGAGCACGTCGACGATGTTGATATTCCATTTTGATCGAAAGGAGGGCTCGATAATTGGTCAGACGAGAGAGAGGACGCAGACCGCGTCGAAAGGTGTGCGCGTTTTGCGTCGACAAGATCGAGTACATTGATTATAAAGATGCGGCGAAACTTCGTCGGTTCATCACCGAGCGCGGAAAAATTTTGCCGCGTCGAATTTCGGGCAATTGCGCAAAGCATCAGCGTCAGGTGACGTTGGCGATAAAGCGCGCGCGTAACATCGCCCTGTTGCCGTTCACCGCCGATTAATAAATAATCCCACCCGCCCAACCTATTGGTAGCTGCCGCCCCCGCCGGTCGACAGTTGCCGACTGCCAAGGGCGGTTTTTTTTTGTCGATTTAAAAAGTCGGGCGCCGACGACGCGGGGTGGGAACCACGAACACAATTTGGGCGCCGCTGATGGTGGGCGGGAGCGTCGGCGGCGCACATTAAAAACATTTATTTCTTCGACGGCTCCACGAACTCTATGCTGTCGAGCAACGGAATCATATTCTCTCTGATGTTATCCAGATACGCCCGATATAATTTTTTTTGCTCCGCCGCCTCTTCGTCCGTCAAGCCCGCCGTCTTTTTTTTCCGCGCCAACTCATTTATCCGTTGAATCATTTCCTGCGTCAGCATTCGAGCCCTCCTCTGCCTTCGTCGACCGTCCCTCGCGACGCGCCGTCAAATATTCGTCCATCGCTTTCGCCACCTGTTTCGAGTACTTCACCGCCAACACCACATTTTTCGAGCCCGCTACCACATCGCCCGCCGCAAACACTCCGTCTATCGACGTCCGTCCGTCGTCGTCTATCACTATCAAGCCCTTCTCGTTGACTTTCAAATTCGGCGACGTGTTCAATATTTTGTCCTTCGGTCCCTGGCTGATCGCTATGATCGTGCTGTCGGCGTACACCTGCACCGGCGGCTCGTCACGTATCAATTTCCCGTTCTCGTCAAACACTTTCGGCGTGAATACCGGTCCCTCTTCTCGAAATTCCGTTATCGCCATGCACTGTTGTATGTCTATGCCGTCGACCGCCGCATAATCCAGCTCACGTTGGCTCGCCGCTATCCTCTGTCGCCGCGCATAGATCGTCACGTGCCGACTCCCCATTCGCACCACCGTCCGCGCCACATCTATCGCCG
Organism: uncultured Selenomonadales bacterium; assembly: GCA_937915885.1. Lineage (GTDB taxonomy): Bacteria > Bacillota > Negativicutes > Selenomonadales > Selenomonadaceae > Quinella. Next base: position 4,762 of record CALGGP010000083.1, read on the forward strand.
AATTGCCCGCTCCTATGATCGCTACCGTGTCGCCCAGATCATACGCCGCAGGATTTTGCAGATAATCTATCGCGAAGTGCACGTTGCCGAGCGATTCTCCCTTCAATCGCGTGCGATACGGACGCCATACGCCCGTCCCGATGAACACCGCCTCGTAGCCGTCCGAAAACAGATCGTCCAAATGCAGCGCCCCGCCGATCGCCGTGTTCGGTCGAATGTGGATTCCCATCTCCCGCAATTTCGATTGATACCGATCAAGGATCATCTTCGGCAGACGAAACGCCGGGATTCCGTAGCGCATCATCCCTCCGACTTTGTCCATGCGCTCGAACATCGTAATTCGATAGCCACGCTCCGCCAACTTGATTGCAATCGTGATGCCCGCAGGTCCCGTCCCGATGATCGCAACACGCTGTCCTTTGTCGGGCTCGCGATTGATCGCAACCTTGTCGAGATACGCGTCGGAAATATAATTTTCGATGCTCGGAATGTTGATCGCCGCGCCGCGCCGCCCTTGAATGCAATTGCCCTCGCATTGATTCTCGTGATCGCACACCAACGAGCACACCACGCTCAACGGATTATTGTCGAAGAGCATGCGCCCCGCCTCGGCACTCTCGCCCGCCAAAAACAATCGGATCATCTCGGGAATGTTCGTTTCGACCGGACAACCCTTGAGCCGACAAAGCGGCTTCTTGCATTGCAAACAGCGCCGCGCCTCGTTGATTACATGAACAGCCATCGTGATCCCTCCCAAAAAATTTCGCTTCCCGCAAGTTTACACGAAAATTTTTCGCTTGTCACGCGTTTAGTGCTATAATGCGTTGAGGAGGCGACGGCGATGAAAAAATTTTTGACGGCACTCATCATATCGACGATGCTCGCGACGGGCACTCAAGCCGGCACGGTCGAAACAAGCGGGCGCGGCATCGATCAACAATCGGCAGTCCGCGCGACCCTTCGTCAGGCGATCGAACGTTTAATGCCATGACGCGTTGAGGAGGCGACGGCGATGAAAAAATTTTTGACGGCACTCATCATATCGACGATGCTCGCGACG
>CALGGP010000084.1 GCA_937915885.1 uncultured Selenomonadales bacterium
ACGACGCGGGACGGCTTCCGCAGCCATTGTTGAGCATCGTTCGACCTGAAGAAGGGGCGCCACCGACGCAAGGCGGGCACCGTAAAAAAAGTGGCGCCGCCGACGCGGGACGGCAACCGCGTCCATCGTTGAGCATCGTCCGACCTGAAGAAGGCGCGCCACCGACGCAAGGCGGACACCGCGAAAAAAAGGTCGGGCGCCGCCGACGCGGGACGGCTTCCGCAGCCATTGTTGATCATCGTTCGACCTGAAGAAGGCGCGCCACCAACGCAGGGCGCGGACTCCGCGAAAAAAAAAGTGTCGCCGACGACGCGGGACGGCTTCCGCAGCCATTGTTGAGCATCGTTCGACCTGAAGAAGGCGCGCCACCGACGCAAGGCGGGCACCGCGAAAAAAGGTTGGGCGCCGACGACGCGGGACGGGTTCCGCGCCGATCGTTGAGCACCGTTCGACCTTGAGGACGGGCGCCGCCGGCGCGGGGTGGGAACCACTTCCACAATTGGGGCGCCGACATTCGAGGGTGGGAGCGGCGGCGGCGCCCCATAAACAATCGGCAACCCAAAAGTGGCGGGCGGGAAAAAACTGCTTTGAAAGGAGATCGGCGATGAATCGAGTCAGCGTATTCGTCAGACGTCGACGCATCAAACAACTCGAAACCTGGATCATTCGCGCCGTCATCGCCGAAGCATTCTTGCTGCCGCTGTCGCCGTCGCTCGCCGCCGTCGCCGTCATCGTCGGCATCATCATGTGGCTCGTCCGACTTCGGCTCGACGCTCGCTTCAAACTCCGCTCCCTGCCCTTCGACATGCCCGCCGCACTCTTCGCGACGATCGGTTTGATATCGGTCTTCTGCTCGGCAAGCCTAAACCTCGAGCTCTTAAGAAATTACTGCTCGTTCGTCGGCATCTACGGACTCACCTACATCCTCGTCGGGCAAAACGTTCGCGACCGTCAACACGTCAAACTCATCGCGCTCGCACTCGCCGCCTCCGCACTCGTCGTCGTGCTCTGGGGTTATTTCCAATACATCTTCGGCATCGACACCGCAGAAATGAAATGGGTCGACCCCGAAAAATTCCCCGAACTTCGTAAGCGCGTCTTCTCAACTCTCGAAAACCCCAACGTGCTTGCAGGCTACCTCGACGTGTGCATCTGCCTCGCGCTCGGCTTACTCGCGAAAGTCACCGGCATCTCTCAACGGCTCGCAATCATCATCGCGATCGTCATGCTCGCCGCCTGCCTCGCCATGACTTACGCGCGCGGCGCTTATCTGACAATCATCGTCGTGTTCGTCATCTACGGCATCATTCAAGATTGGCGCGTGCTGCTGATGTTCGCGCTCATCACCGCAAGTATACTTTATTACGATGCCGCCTTCGTCGACCGGCTGTTGTCAATTTTCACCGGCGCCGACAGCTCAGAATGGCTTCGTGTCGGCATTTGGATCAGCACCGTCGCGATGATTGCCGATCACCCCTTCATCGGGATCGGTTGGGGAGCATTTAAGTCAGTTTATCCAAATTACGATTACTATCTCAAGGGAGCCGACGTCGAGATTTACCACGCGCACAACATTTTCCTGCACCACGCCGCCGAGGTCGGGATTATCGGCGCAATGGCATTCTTCTGGTACTTCTTCGGCACCATGTTCATGACGCTCGAACTTGGCGCCAACAAAAAATTCGTCGCCATCAAAAACAAAATCATCTCCTGCATCGAGCGGGTCTCGGGGATCGAGATCAAACGAAAAATCATCGAGGCAACCGACGAAGTCAAAGATCGTTATCTGATTGAGAACGGGCGTCTTGAGCGGCTCGTCAGAATGAAGGAGCGCACGATTGACCGAGTCGCCGAAGCCTCCGAAAGATTGATCGACTGGATTTCCCTCACGAGCGGCGGCGATCGAACGGGTGAGGACACCGTCCGACGCATATCGCTCCTGAAAAAAGTTCCGCTCAGGAAAAAAATTTCGCTCAAAAAGAAGCACGGGGCGAAATTCAAAGGCAAAAGAACCGCCGAGACACCGACGGTTGAGGACACCGCCGACGAGATCAAAATCATCGACGGAACCAAGGTGCCGGACGGTTCGACCGACGACCAACCAAATGTTTTGGATTGGAAAGAAGTCGCCGAGATCAACGACCGGCAAGTGACGGACGGCGTGAAATTCGGGATCGGGCTGGCGTTCATGTCGATGGCACTGAACGGCTTGACCGACAATCTGTTATTCAACATACCGACGTCGATGCTGATGTGGATGCTCGGCGCGCTTGGCGGAGCAATCGTGCTGCTCCCCGAAAAAGAAACTACACAAAGGGAGAAAAAAATTCAGCCATGAGAAATGAAATTTCGCAAGCGACAATCGAGAGACTTCCGCTCTACCTTCGCACCTTGGGCATAGCGGAAACGGAAGGCACGGAAATTATTTCCTCCGACGAGTTCGGACGTCGACTGGGCATTACGCCCGAGCAGATCCGCAAGGATTTGGCGTCGTTCGGTCAGTTCGGCAAGAAGGGCGTCGGCTACTACGTCACCGAGCTGAAGAATCGGATTGCCAAAATCCTCGGCTTTGAAAACAGTTGGAACGTCGCCATCGTGGGCGTTGGTAACCTTGGCGATGCGCTTGCTCACTATAAAAAAATTCCGGAGCTCGGGTTTAACTTGGTGGCGTTGTTCGACGTCGACAAGAAGAAGATCGGCAAGGAAGTCAACGGCGTTGTGGTCTCGAGCGCGGAGGACCTTACAAAGGTTGTGGCGGAACGCAACATTCACATCGTGATCTTGGCGGTGCCGACGGACGACGCGCAGGATATCGTTGACTCGTTAGAGGGCTCGACGGTGCGGGGCATCTGGAATTTTGTGCCGCTCAACATTCAAGCGCCGAGCGGGATTCGCATCGTCCACGAAGACCTGACGGTCGGGCTTGGGAGTCTGTCGTATCACATCAGTCAAAATTACACGCCCGCCGAGTGATCGAGAATATCCTCGACTGAGCGGCGCGCTCGAAAATAATCAGGTAAAGCAAAATCCCCCTGCGTTTGCAGAGGGATTCTTTTTATGTCGGTAAAAATAATTTCGATATTGGTCGGGATGACAGGATTTGAACCTACGACCCCCGCGTCCCGAACACGGTGCTCTACCAAACTGAGCTACATCCCGAGTCGTGCCGTCGATTGACAACGCCGTAATTATATTGCCTTCGATCGGAAAATGCAAGCCCTAAAAAAAATTTTTTTAGCCCACCC
>CALGGP010000085.1 GCA_937915885.1 uncultured Selenomonadales bacterium
CCCTCCTTCAATCAATTGATCGACAGTTGGACGGTGCTGTTGCTCACGCCTTGGACGGTCATGCTGAGGCTCGTTTTCTGTTTCAACAATTGGATCAGCACATTGCCTTTGTGCGTCGTCTCGACGTCGAGCACCGCCTTGCCATTGCGGAACTCGCGAATGTGGACGTTTTGAACGCCGTCGGTATTTTGGAGATCGCGGCGCAATTGATCGAGCAGATCGTAATTGCCGACGAGAACGTTGAATTGAACTTTGTCGGTGGAAACGGAGCCGAACCGACGGAAGGTATTGCTCAACGCCTCCGCCGCCGCGTTCGACGCCTGTTTGATGGCGATCTCCGTCGCGCGATTGGACATGCCGTCGAGTCCGCTGCCTTCGGTCTCGAAAGTGCCGACCAAGGTGCCGGTGTCGTATTTGATCACTCGACAATTGAGCTTGACGCGCGCGCCTTGCAACGCCGTCGCAGTCATGCCGCCGCCGTTGTAATTTGGAACCTGCATAGCACCGTTGTAACCGGTGAGCCGCCCGAGCACGATATAATCAATGGAGATATCCTTGTCGATGGCGTCATTCAACGGCGCCTGATTTTCGTAAATCGCATTGAGCAGTTGAGCATCGTTGCGACGGATAACGTGTTCGGCGTCCTCGACGTGAGAGAAGCCCATCGACAGCAATTTGCTGTTCATCGCGGTCTCTGCAGTCGAATTGTGTTGAATGCCTTCGTTGCCGTTTTGAATGACGATGACGGCGATGCGCGGGTCGTTGAGCCGATAGAGCATGGCGATCTCATTCATGAGCTTACCGTTAGGATCGGTGTCAACATCGATGCGCGCGCGGACGCGGCAACCTTCAGCCGATCGGGTTTCGCTCAACACGTTAATACTTTTGACGTAGCCCTGAGATTTTTTATAAATCTCATCGATCTCGACGGCAAGGTCTCTGACAAGCGTATCTGCGTTGAGGTACGCGCCGCTGACCTGTTCGACAGCGATTCTGATGGCGTCGCGAGTAGCGCTGTCGCGATCGTTGCCGACGCCCTCGACGGTGACTTCCTGCGCGTCGGTGATCGGCGCCGCCGCGATCATCATCGCCGACAACATCAATAAAAATTTTTTCCGCATGAATTTTCCTCCCCTCGAAAAATTTTTTGATCTTCGCGATCCGATTTCACCTCCCTCGATCACAAAAATCTCCGCGACATGATCTCCACAAGGTGAAATTATACACGGGGGGGGGGTCTCTGTGTCAAGGGGTTCGGCAAAAAAAATTTTACGCATCACTTTCTTTTTGACACAAAAAAATAATCCCCGTAGGGATTTTTAATTTTAACCGTTTAAAAGCCGTTGGCTGTCAAAAATTCTTTCGTGATCTCCGTCGAGCCGCCGACATTCATCAGCCGCTCGATATATTTTCCTATGATGTCCGTCTCTATGTTGAGCACGTCGCCAACTTTTTTATCAATGAAATTCGTCGCGCTCATCGTGTGCGGGATCAATGACACGCCGAAACTTCGATCGTCAACGCCCACCACCGTCAGGCTCATGCCGTCAAGCGCCACCGAGCCCTTCTCGACTATCTGTCGCAGGATCATTCGATCGGCGCCAACCGTCACCACATGCGCATTGCCCTCCGCGCGGATCGATATTATTTTTCCGACGCCGTCTATGTGCCCGCTCACGATGTGTCCGCCCAAGCGAGCGCCTACCTTCAACGCCCGCTCCAAATTCACTCTCGAGCCAACCTTCAGACCCTCGAGCGACGTCCGACGGATCGTCTCAGGCATGACATCTGCCGAAAAACTTTTCTCGTCAAACGCCGTCACCGTCAAACAGATCCCGTTCGTCGAAATGCTGTCGCCAATCTTCAGCCCATCAAGCACCGTCCGACATTCTATCGCAATTGTCCCGCGCGTCAAACTCTTTAATCGACCGACCTCTTCTATTATGCCGGTAAACATTTACACGTTGACGCCGTAGTTTTTGCCCAACGCCGCCAAGCCGCCTTCCCAACCCGAGCCGATCGCGTTGAAGCGCCATTCGCCGTTCTTACGATAAATCTCTCCGACCACAACCGCCGTCTCGATCGAGAAGTCCTCGCCCAGATCGTAGCGAATCAGTTCCTTGCCCGTCGCCTCGTCCACCACTCGAATGTAGGCGTTCTCAACTTGACCGAACGTCTGACGACGCTCCTGACCTTCGTAGATCGTCACCGTGAAATCGATCTTCTCAATGTTCGCCGGCACCTTCGACAGGTCGATGCGAATCTCTTCATCGTCGCCTTCGCCCGCGCCCGTGAGGTTATCTCCCATGTGCTCGACCGAGCCCGACGGATGCTTGAGCTGATTGTAGAACACAAAGTCCTCGTCGCCCGTCACCTTCCCGTTGGCTCCGAGCAAGAACGCCGCCGCGTCCAAATCGAAGTCGTAGCCGCCGTCGTAGCGGTTTACGTCCCAGCCCAGGCCCACGGTGATCTTTTTGAGCGACGGATTGCCCTTGGTCAAATCCACCTTCTGTCCTTTGGTCAAGCTAACTGCCATGGTTGTATCCTCCTTTATCTTTACTTCTTGCTTATAACCGCCTTGCGGATCAGGTCGATGGGGATCACCAGGAAGGCGATCACGGCGCAGGTGAGCCAGGTGGTGGCGGTCAGCGCGTGGACGGAGAGCACCGCGCCGCCGACGGTGACGAATATGAACTGCGCCAGGAAGATCGCGCCCATCACGATCAGGAAGTTGCGGTTGCGGCCGATGTGCTCAAGCACGTTGGCGTGCTCGGTGCGGGCGTTGAAGCCGTTGAAGGCGATGGCCATCATGAAGGTGGCGAACACCGCGGAATTCAGCACCACGCTCAGCGGATCGACGCCGGGATAGGCCGTCGCCGTGGCGCCGATCAGGTTCTGGATGGCCGGCACGAAGCGGATGCATAGGCAGAGAGCGGTGATGTACAGCGCCGAGAGGATGACCTCGATCAGCATCGATCTGGACACGATAGAGGCGTCCCGGGGAATGGGCTTTTCCTTCA
>CALGGP010000086.1 GCA_937915885.1 uncultured Selenomonadales bacterium
CCGAGATCTACACTCTTTCCCTACACGACGCTCTTCCGATCTGGGCGGGATCAAAAATTTTTTCGGCGATCAAAAAAAGGAGTGGTATAATGAACGGGAACAATCAGCTCGAGAACAGCATTCGGTGGTCGGCGGTCGATCCGCTCGGCAGAAAGATTGTACTTTACGATCGGACATTCGTCTCGCACATCATTAGCGATCACGAATCGAAGGACGCAGCCAACCGCGCCGCAATCGAACAGCAGGTTCAGTTCAGCATAGCGAAGCCTCGGTTCGTTATCAAAGATCGCAGTCACGAGGGTCGATTGAAATATCTCGATCTGGTCGATGTGCCGGAAGTCGACGAGGATAAAATCAAAACGCTGACGATCATCGTCGATACGAACGTCACGCCGCACAAGGTGTTGACTTGGATTCCGAAACGATCCATCAACGAAGGAGTCAAGAAAGGAGAGAGAATTTATGACGCGCGAATGGCTGACAAAGCCCGTTTATAAGTACAACAAATATGACGACGTGCTGAACGTCTTCTACAGCGACCGCGTGCACTACTACGGCGACGAGGAATATCAGAAGGATTATCCGTACCTGTATGTGTTGCGCGACGACGACACCGAGGAGATCATCGGCTTCACAATCCTCGACTACTCGAAATATAAGCCGCATCTGCCGGAGCTTTACCCCGAGCAATTTAAAAATCTCGACGAATTACCCTGATAATGTTGATCAAATTTTTAACGGCGCTCGGCGCGTTCGTCATCCGACGGTTTGAAGACTTCGGCTCGCTCGTTCTGCTCTACGCCGACACCATGAAACAACTCCGTCATAAGCCGCGCATGCGTCACATCATCGCGCAAATGTCGCATCTCGGCGTCGATTCTCTGACGATCGTCTCGCTAACTTTATTATTCACCGGCGTCGTCTTCACTCTGCAGACCGCGCACGAGTTCATTCGTTTCGGCGCACAATCGACCGTCGGAGGCATCATCGCCATCGCCATCGGACGTGAGCTAGGACCTGTGCTCGTCGGAGTGGTTTGCGCTGGACGAGTCGGCGCGGCGATCACCGCAGAAATTTCGACGATGAAAGTCACCGAGCAGATCGACGCGTTGAGAGTGATGGCGGTCAGCCCCGTCGACTATTTGATCGTCCCGCGAATGTTGGCGTGCATGATCGTCGTGCCGCTCTTGACGGTGTTCGGCGATCTGATCGGCGTGTTCGGCGGCTGGATCGTCGCCGTGCATTACTCGGGCATCAGCTCGTATCTGTTCATGCACTCGATTGATATTTTCGTCGAGGTGCACGATTTTACGGGCGGGCTGATCAAGGCAATATTTTTCGGCAACGTGATCGCGGTGCTCGGCTGCTATTACGGACTGAATTGTCCCGAGGGCGCCGAGGGCGTAGGGAAGGCGACGACAAAAACGGTGGTGGCGTCGATCATTGCGATTTTTATTTTGAATGCGGCGCTGACGTTCGTGATCTACGGTGGATAAATGATTAGGATAAAAAACGTGAGCAAATACTTCGGGAAGAAGGCGGCGCTCAAAAATATATCGCTCGAGATTGCCGACGGCGAGACGCTTGCGATCATCGGAGGCTCGGGCTCGGGGAAGTCGACGTTGTTGCGATTGATGATCGGATTGATCCAACCGACGGAGGGCGAAATATGGATCGGAGACGACGAAATTTCGCGAATGACGGAGGACGAATTGACACACGTGCGCTTGCGCATGGGGATGGTGTTTCAGTACTCGGCGCTGTTCGATTCGATGACGGTCGGCGACAACGTTGCGTTCGGGCTGGTCGAGCACACGGATTATCCGAAGGATCGGATTGCGGCGATCGTCAAAGAAAAACTGAAACAGGTCGGTCTCGAGGGCGTGGAGCATTTGATGCCTAACGAGTTGAGCGGAGGCATGAAAAAAAGAGTGAGTTTGGCGCGGGCGATTGCGTTCGAGCCGGAGATAATATTTTACGACGAGCCGTCGAGCGGGCTCGATCCGATCACGACAACAAAAATCGACGAGCTGATCATCTCAACGCAAAGGGCGCTGAAGGTGACGAGCGTCGTCGTAACACACGATATGGCGTCGGCGTGCCGGATCGCAAATCGGATCGCGATGGTGTACCAGGGAGATTTGATTGCGATCGACACGGTAGAAAATTTTCGGCGGTTGCCCGACCCGCGAGTGCAGGAATTTTTTGCGGGGCTCCGCATTTAATCATGCTCCGCGCGGCTCGACGGAGTGACGGGAGTTCGTGGGCGACGGAGTGACGGAGTGACGGAAAAAATTTTTTTCAAATAAAGGGCGCCGCCGACGCGGGTGGGTGCCTCTGTCAAAATTTGGGCGCCGCATTGGTGGGCGGGAGCGGCGGCGGCGCCCACATAAACCCGTCCACTTAGAGAGCTATCACTCGGTTGAGTTCGTCGGCGGTCGTCAAGCCTTCGGCGACTTTTTTATTGCCGTCGTCGAGCAACGTCACCAACCCGTTTGACAGCGCCTCACGTCTGATCTCATCTATCGACGAGAAATTTATTATCAGACTCCGCATTCGATCGTCGATCGGCAAAATCTCATGCAACGCCAGCCGACCACGATATCCCGTCCCGCGGCATCGTTCGCAACCCTGCCCTCGACAATCCGAACACAGCCGTCGAACCAACCGTTGAGACATCACGCCCGACAATGTTGCCGCCAACAGATACGGCTCAACGCCCATCTCGAGCAATCGAAACAGCGCACTGCAGGTGTCCTTCGCATGCAACGTCGTCAAAATCAAATGCCCCGTCAACGCCGCGCGGACTGCCGTCTTCGCCGTCTCCGCGTCGCGCGCTTCGCCGACCATGATCACGTTGCAATCCATTCGCATCATCGACCGAAGCCCGTCCGCAAAATTAAATTCGCCCGCGCCGCTTAAATCCGTTTGATTGATCCCGTCGATCAGCTGTTCGATCGGATCCTCGAGCGTCATGATATTTCGCTCGCCGCGATTCAATTCTCTCAACGCCGCGTAGAGCGAAGTCGATTTGCCCGAGTTCATCGGTCCGGTGACGACGAACATGCCCGACGGCGCTCCGATCAGCCGACGAAAAATTTCTTCCGTCCGCGCGCTCATTCCCAACTCCGCGATCGATTGTAAATTTTCATCGACGTCCATCAATCGGATCACGAGTGTCTCACCGTATGCCGTCGGCATCGACGCCGAGCGCATGTCGATCTTTCGCCTGTCATGAATAAAATCGATGCGCCCGTCGAGCGGCACGTGAGACTTCGTCGTGTCCATCGCCGACATAATTTTTATTCTCGACACGAACGTCGGGATCAGCGCGGGATCGAGCGGCTTGTGCAATTCCGTCAACATGCCGTCGAGCCGATATCGTATGCGGAGCCGATCCTGTTGCGGCTCGATGTGAATATTGGTCGCGCGATTTTCGACCGCGTGATGCAAAATCAGATCGATCAGCTGCACGATCGGCGAGTCGGCAAGATTGAGCCGCGCGGATTGTCGAAGGCTGTGCAGAATTTGTCGGCTGAGCCGATCGATCGTCGCGTTCATTCGTTGAAGGCTTTGCTGATGGCGTCGAGCATAACCTTCGCATCGGTCTCGACGCCCGTAAACAATCGGAACGATTCCACGCCCTGATATGCCAACATTGCCGCGCCGTTGATCGTCCACTTGTCCAAGTCGGGTTCTCCGTCGCTGGTGAGGCCTGTTTTCTCCAGGAT
>CALGGP010000087.1 GCA_937915885.1 uncultured Selenomonadales bacterium
CCCGAGCGCCAACGCCGCCGTCAAGAGTACCTTTGTCGATTTCTTCATCTCGACTCACTCCAATCAGAAGAACATATTCAATTGTCCGCGCACATCGCGACGACGTTCTTTCGTGTCGATGTCCTTTGCGAAGGTGGCGTACGTCTCGAGCAGGAAGCCCGGCATGATCGTATAGGCGCCGCCGACACGGAAGCCCTTCATGTTGTCGAACTCGAGCGTGTCGGAGTACTGCCGCAGCGTCGGCTGATTGAGATAGAACGCATACAGCCCCCAAGTGTTGGGTCTGAACAGATCGACTTTACCGTAATCGGCTCGAATGTACCAGTTCGGCGACTTCGACGTGCTGTTGTGTCCGACATTCCTGCCGCCCACGTAATCGCGCTCCGCCTTGATGAGATCCTTGTCTTGAGTGGCGTTGTTTGATTGAATGAGCCCCGTCAACTTCCATTTGTCGCTGATCTGATTTTCGTAGGCGAGATAACCGTAGATGACGCGCTTGCGATTGTCCTTTTGATAGTGACGCGCCGAAGGCGAAATGCCGTAAACGCCCCACGAGAGCAGAGACTTCGGATCGGGACGGGTGTCGAATTTCAAGGCGGTGTACTCTTGACGACCGTCGATGCGATCTCCGTAGCCGTTATAAATCCAGCCCATAAACGGTTGTATGCCGCGATGCACATCCTCTTGCGGCCAATCGTAAACGCGACCGTGGAAGGCGGTGACGTTGACTTTGCCGGGGAATTGAACCTGAAGCCCTTCGATGCGATTGTCGAGCGCGAAGCCGTAAGCCCCGAGGTCATACATTCTGCCGACGCTGATGTTGGCTCCCTTGTAGCGCCCTTCCAAGATCAGCTCCTGCGCGACGTTGTGTTGCACGTTGTTGTCGGCGTCCGCCATCCAGTTGCCTTCTTCGCCTTCCATCGAGTTGATCCGATCGGTCGAGCGTTGGAACTCATTGCCCAAAACGATCTGCCAATGGTCGTTGACTTTATATTGACTGATGACGTGCAGATTGAAGTGATTGTATCGACGATAGGTGCCGTTGCCGTAGTCGTTGCGTTGAAATCTCAAGCGCGCGAAGCCCCAAATGCTGAGCTTGTCGTCGAGCACGGGTTTCTTGCCCGGCAATTGGATATTGAACGCACTGCCCGACGCACCAAAAGTATCGACATTGGGCGACAGCTCGGCGATCGTTTTCTGTTTGAAGACCTCCGCCTGCTCGTCGATCGGTTTTTCCTCGTCGAGCTGACTGAGGCGGTGCATCAGACTGATCTTTTCGAGGTCGTAGCGAAATTCTTCCTCGAGAGGCTTGAGGATGTCCTGCTCCTCGGGCGTCATGAATTTCATCTCGCGGATGCCGTAGTAGGTGATCAGCGCCAACTCGAAACGCGTGAAGGTGGCGCCGGGCGCGATCTGATTTTTGTAGCGCGGCACTTTACCGGTGGCGATCAGTTTGTCGATCGAATTGTAGATCCAACTGTCGCGCGGCACTCTGTCAAACATACTGGTCTCTGTCGCCATGTTGACGACATTCGGAGCGGCGGTTGAGGTCGGCATCGCGGCGTCATCGGGCGCGGCGAAGGCGAGCGCGCCGGGCAGACAAAACGTCGTCAGCGTCAACGCGCACGTGAGCTTACGAAACTTTTTGCTCCGCAAGCCCGAAGTTTTTCCCTTGGAATCCATGACATTCACCCCTCGATTTATATTTGGAACAACCGCCGAAATTATAAAATTGCCCTCGGTTTTTCAACCATACCTTAGGTTGTCATTTTCTTGCCGGTATCGGACATCTTTGCCCTTCGCTATAGAAATTGCCGCCGTCGATGAATATAATGTGGCAAAAGCTGTCGTGAGGTTATTGTTATGGTCGACGTTGATGATCTTTTGCCTCTCAATGACGCCGAAAAGGATTTCAAGCGTCTCTATGAACTGTACCCCGCCATTCATCAAAATCCGCCAAAAACTTTGGATCAGCTCCGAGTCAACGAACGCGAAGTTCCCGAGTACAGGGAAGTGCTCGAGCGCTATTTCGGCGCGCACCTGCCGCGATACGTATTGTCGGAGAATCTGTTTCAGCCGCGCGAGGACGTGGCGCTGCTGATGCACACCCGATATGTCCCGGGCTTCATTCACTATCACGAGTTTTTCGAGATCACTTATGTCTTAAACGGTCACTACAGGAGTTTTATCAACGGGAGTCTCCTCGAGCTCGGCAAGGGCGGCGTGTGCGTGTTGTCGCCCAACGTCTGGCACTGTCCGATCACTCATTTCGACGACGATGTTGTCTGCAATATTTTGGTACGGAGCAGTACTTTCGAGCATTTGTTTTTCCACATTCTGCGCGTAAACCCGATCCTCGCGCGATTTTTCGAGCGCGCGCTCACCATGCCCAACGGAAAAAGTTATTTGACATTCTCGACCGACGACGCGGAAGTTCGCGGCTTGATTTTGACGATGATCGACGAGTACCGGCGGCAGGACATTTATTATTCGTCGATGTTGGAAAAAATCATGGCGGCGTTGTTCGTGCTGTTGTTGAGGAATCACACCGCGACCATGGAGACGGCGATGAATGATCAATTAAATTTCTCGCCCAAGATCACGGACGTGCTCAAATTCATTCGGGACAACATCAAAGATATTTCCTACGGAGCGTTGGCAAAAAAATTTTCCTACAGCGAACGGCAATTGTCTCGCCTGCTGTTGAAGTACACAGGCAGAAATTTTACGTCGTTGCTGCAGGAGATGAGGATTCAGCGGGCGTGCATGCTGTTGAAGCATTCCAACTTGCCGATCAGCGAAGTGATTGACCAATGCGGCTACAAAAATCATAATCACTTCTACGTCAATTTTAAGAAGTACTGCGGCAAGACTCCGGCTCAATATCGGCGGAGTTTCGTCATCTGACGCCGCCTGTTGAAGGCAAAAAAAAATCCCGTCCTCCCACGGGGTTTTTTTTAATTAGGAATTAGGAATTAGGAATGAAAAGGCGGGCGCTGCCGACAACGAGCGTAGGGCGCCGTCGACAACGAGGGAAGGCGCCGTCGACGATAGAAGGGTGGGCAACGCCGACAACGAGGGAGGGCAAGGCTGATGCGGGACGGGCGCTGCCGACGCGGGTGGGAACCTCTGCCATAAGTTGGGCGCCGCTGTTGGTGGGCGGGAGCGTCGGCGGCGCCCTGATCTAAAATCATTCGACGTAGATCAGTTCGACGCTGCCCTTCGACCGTTGAGATTCTTCCGCCTCCGACCGCGACTGAGCGTTGAGCGCCAACTCGACGACCTTACCCTCCGCGCGGAGTTTTTTAGCTGTTTCGATCGCCGCGCCGACCTTCGACGCCTCGTAGCCGACATAAACGCCGCGCACTCTCAAATCTTCGATCAGCCCTTGACGCTTCCGCGCAATCAAAATCCTCTCGATCCCCAACGCAAAGCCCGTCGCGGGACACGCCAACCCGAAGTCCTTCAACATGTGATCGTATCGACCGCCGCCCGCCAACGAATAGCCGAACGCCGGAGCATACGCCTCAAACACCATGCCCGTATAATAATTGAAGTCGCGGATCAATCCAAGGTCGAAGACGATCCGATCGGCGACGCCGTAGCTCTCGAGCAATCGATATATCTCCGATAAATTCTCCAGCGCCCGACGACTTCTCTCATTGTCGATCATCGACGCCGCCCGTTGAAGTATTTCTTTGTCGCCATGCAGGTACGGAATTTTTTTCAATGCGACTTTCGATTCCGACGGCAGATTTAATCCGTCGACGATCGACTCGAGCCCGACGATATCATGCGTCTCCAACGAATTTTTTAATCGGGCTTGAATGTCGGGATCGAGCGCAAATTGATCCATCAGCCCGTTGGCGAATTCCACTTGACCGAGACAAACTTCAAATTCCTCGAGCGCCGACACGTTGAGGCTTTCGACCGCCAACGCAATTATTTCGGCGTCCGCCGCCGCGCTCGATGCCCCGATCAATTCCACGCCCGCCTGATAAAATTCGCATTGTCGTCCCGGCAGCGTCTGCTCGTATCGAAACACGCTCGTGTTGTACGACAGCTTCAACGGCATCGGCTCATCTTTAAGACGGCTCGACACCAGCCGCGCAATCGGCGTCGTCATCTCGTGATGCAACGCCAGCGTCCGATTGTTGCGATCAAACATTTTAAACATGTGCGGCTCGAGCGAACGCCCGCCGCCCGTCGTCAGCGTCTCGAGATATTCAAGCGTCGGCGTGACGACTTCATTGTAGCCGTATCGATTGAATAACTCCATGATGCGACGCTCGACCGCGCGCTTATTCGCCGCCGACCGAGGCAGAAAATCTCGAGTGCCGTACGGTACCTCCAACATTGTTTTCGACAATATAATTCACTCCAAAATTATTTTTCCCGTCCAAAAAGTATTGGGGCGCCGCCGCCGCTCCCGCCCCCGAATGGCAGCGCCCAACGG
>CALGGP010000088.1 GCA_937915885.1 uncultured Selenomonadales bacterium
GGGTGGGCGGGATATAAAAATTGACAGCCCCAATCCCCTTTGATATAATCAAATGCCTATGATATTTTAGACTGAAAGTCTGCGGTGCCCGATCATAAAAGGAGTGACAGCCTTAATGTTTAGTCCTGTTCAGGCCGGCAAGCGAACCCGATACTCTTACGCCAGGATTAAAGAAGTCATGGATATGCCTCATCTGCTCGATATCCAACGCGATTCTTACAAGTGGTTTCTTCGAGAGGGACTCAACGAAATTCTAAAGGACATTTCCCCCATCACCGATTTCACCGGCAACCTCGAGCTGTTCTTTAAAAGTTTCAAGCTCGGCGAGCCGAAGTATTCTCTCGAGGAGTGCAAGGAACGCGACGTCACCTACGCCGCGCCGATTCGAGTCAACGTTCAGCTTGTCAATCACGACCAGGGCGACGAAGTCAAGGAGCAGGAAGTGTTTATGGGCGACTTCCCGTTGATGACATCGACCGGCACATTCATCATCAACGGCGCCGAGCGCGTCATCGTCAGTCAGCTCGTGCGTTCGCCCGGCGCTTATTACAGCGATTCGATTGATACCAGCGGCAAAAAATTGTTCAGCGCGACGGTGATCCCCAATCGCGGCGCGTGGATCGAGCTCGAGTCGGATTCTTCCGATGCGGTGAGCGTTCGCGTCGACCGCACTCGTAAAATGCCCGTGACTTATTTTTTGCGCGCGCTCAACATGTCGGCGGAGGAAATTCTCGACGTGTTTGACGGCGATGAACGCATTCGGCAAGCGCTCGAGCACGACGGCGAAATTGATACTCGAGATAAGGCACTGTTGGAAATTTATCGGCGTTTGCGCCCGGGCGAACCGGCGACGGCGGAGAGTTCCCTCCAGATGCTTAATTCTCTTTTTTTTGATCCGAAACGATATGATCTGGCGACGGTCGGTCGCTATAAATTGACGAAAAAACTCGGTTGGAAGCGTCGGCTGCTCGGAAAAATTTTGGCGGAGCCGATCATCGATCGCGAAACGGGCGAAGTGCTTTTGGATATCGGCGAAACGATCACCGAGGCGATGTTGAATGAAATCCCCGACGAGCGCGAGGCGGCGATTTTCGATCTGAAGGAAGATAAGGCGCGGCGCGGATATTTGACGCCGATCAAACTGAAGGTGTTGACGCCGGACGATCGGGTCGTGACGATGCTGTGTTCGCCGAAGTTGGACATCCACGAAAATCGAACGGTGTGCTTGGCGGATATTTTGTCGTCGATCAGTTACATGCTCAATCTGATTGACGGGATCGGATTCACCGACGACATTGATCATCTCGGCAATCGACGCGTCCGCGCGGTGGGAGAGCTGCTTCAAAATCAATATCGGATCGGATTGGCGCGAATGGAGCGCGTCGTCCGCGAGCGCATGACGATTCAAGACTCCGACATCATCACGCCGCAAATTCTGATCAACATTCGCCCCGTGGTCGCGGCGATGAAAGAGTTCTTCGGTTCCTCCCAGCTGTCGCAGTTCATGGATCAGCACAATCCGTTGTCGGAGCTCACGCATAAACGTCGATTGTCGGCGCTCGGCCCCGGCGGCTTGAGTCGTGAGCGCGCGGGCTTTGAAGTGCGCGACGTGCACAATTCTCACTACGGGCGCATGTGTCCTATCGAGACGCCTGAAGGTCCGAATATCGGATTGATCGGTTCGCTGTCGAATTACGCGCGCGTCAATCAGTTCGGATTTATGGAGACGCCGTATCGCCGCGTCGACAAGGAAAATCATCGCGTGACTGCCGACGTTCGATATTTGACGGCGGACGAGGAAGATGTTTTGACGATTGCGCAGGCGAACGAGCCGCTTGACGAAAACGATTGGTTTGTCAATGAGCGTGTCACCGCGCGGAGGAATGAAGAGACGATGCTCGTCCGACGTGAGCGCGTCGATTACATGGACGTTTCGCCGAAGCAGGTCGTTTCGATCGCGACGGCGCTGATCCCGTTCCTCGAAAACGACGACGCCAACCGCGCGCTGATGGGCGCAAACATGCAACGTCAAGCGGTGCCGCTGTTGAGAACGCAAGCGCCGTTGGTCGGGACGGGCATGGAGTATAAGGCGGCGTGCGACTCGGGCGTAATGATATTGGCTCGGCGCGCGGGGAAGGTAAAATCGCTGGCGTCGAATTACATTGATATAACGACGGATGACGGCTTCCGCGATCATTACGATCTGCAGAAGTTTGTGCGGTCGAACCAAGGGACGTGCATCAATCAGACGCCGATCGTCGAAGTCGGAGAGCACGTCGAGGCGGGGCAGCCGATTGCCGACGGTCCGGCGACGGATCAGGGCGAATTGGCGCTCGGATATAATATAATCGTCGCGTATATGCCGTGGGAGGGCTACAACTACGAGGACGCGATTCTGCTCAACGAAAATCTGATTAAGCGCGACATTTACACGTCGATCCACATCGAAGAGTATGAATGCGAGGCGCGCGATACGAAGCTCGGCGCGGAGGAAATTACGCGCGACATTCCCAACGTCAGTGATGATACGTTGAAGGATTTGACGGACGAGGGCATCATTGCGATTGGCGCCGACGTTCGACCGGGCGATATTCTCGTCGGCAAGGTGACGCCGAAGGGCGAAACGGAATTGACGGCGGAAGAACGATTGCTCCGCGCGATCTTCGGTGAGAAGGCTCGAGAGGTGCGCGATACTTCATTGCGCGTGCCGCACGGCGAAAGCGGCAAGATCGTCGACGTAAAAATTTTTGATCGGGAGAAAAACGATGAGCTGTCGCCCGGCGTCAATCGGCTGGTGCGTGTCTACATCGCTCAAAAAAGAAAAATCTCCGTCGGCGACAAGATGAGCGGTCGTCACGGAAATAAGGGCGTGGTCTCGAGGATCATGCGTCAAGAGGATATGCCGTTCCTCCCCGACGGGACGCCCGTCGATATCGTGTTGAATCCGCTCGGCGTGCCGTCTCGAATGAATATCGGTCAGGTGCTCGAAACGCATCTCGGGATGGCGGTTCGACTGCTCGGCAATGAGCTCAAGAGCGGCATGCAAAATGCAATGGGCGCGGCGCGTCGACTTGAGACGCTCGGCTATGACGTCGAGAAAAACGGAATCCCCGAGCCCGGCGAAGCGGGGCTGTACATAGCAACGCCGGTATTCGACGGCGCGCGCGAAGAAGATGTTATCAACACGATGAAACTTGCGGGCGTGCGCGACAACGGCAAGACGGTGCTCTACGACGGACGCACGGGCGAACAGTTTGAAAACGAAGTGACGGTCGGTTGCGTTTACATGCTGAAACTTCATCATTTGGTCGACGACAAAATTCATGCGCGCTCGACGGGACCGTACTCACTCGTCACTCAACAGCCGCTCGGAGGCAAGGCGCAATTCGGTGGTCAGCGCTTCGGAGAGATGGAGGTCTGGGCGCTCGAGGCATATGGCGCGGCGTTCTCACTGCAAGAAATTTTGACGGTAAAATCCGATGACGTAGTCGGGCGCGTGAAAGCATACGAGGCGATCGTCAAGGGCGAAAACATTCCGGAGCCGGGCGTGCCGGAATCGTTCAAAGTGCTGATCAAAGAGTTGCAATCGATCGGATTGGATATCAAAGTATTGACGGACGACGCGAAGGAGATCATCATACAAGACGAGGACGAGGACGACGATCGGACGCTGCGCGCGAAGGCTCAACAGGCGGGGCTCGAGGAGAGTGCGGTGCCGGCGGAGCCGTTGCCGCCGCCCGACAGCCTGATCGAAGAGCCGCTGCCGACGGAGGAGTCGCTTGACGATGTCGACAAGGATATATCGGACGAACAATTGAATGCGGAGTTGGCGAAGATCGAAAAAGAGGGGCTAAACAAGGTGGCGGACGACTTTGCGGATAACTTTGCGTTGCCCGACGACGACGATGAACAGTTCAGTCAGGCATTTCGAGAACTCCTGAATCGAAACAAAAAAGAATAATAGTAATCAATCATCTTCTAAAAATAATGTAAAAAATAATAATTCTAATAAAAATAATAATTAAAAAAAATTATAATTTATGTTGTTTATTATTTTTTCAAATTTTTATATATAAAGTATATTTTCAAAATGTTACCAATTTATATAATTTTTAAATCTTGTGCACTATGGAATTCATTCCCGCTTCCAATTATTTCCTTATGAAATTTATTTATTATAGTATTTTTTAATGTTATTTTAGATTCATCATCTAAAACATCATCAAATACTTTAATACTCTCAGTAGATTGTGTTATTTTTAAATTTAAATTAGGAAATGAATTAAAAGCTCTATTAATATGAGTACTAAAAGTTCTTACTTTTTTATATTCTTTTGGCTCATTAAATTTTTTTAAAATATTTTTAATAATATCATCAGTGACTTTAATTTCATTTACTTTTATTAAATTTTTAAGATATTCATCTTCTTCATCTTGATAAATATAATTCTTAAATCTAGTTGAAGATAATCTTTTCATTTCGTCTGAAAGCTTTTTATCTTTTTTATTTCCTGTTTGTGATTCGATTGTTTCGTTGTCCCATTTTATTGAAGTCTTTCGTTCTTTTATATTATTTATATTATTATTACTTATTATTCTCGATTCTTTCTTTAATATTGTGTTCATTTTCTTCGTTTTTCTTTTTATTTTTATTACTGGGACTTTTTCTTCTTTAGCTGGGTCATATGGTTCATTCTTATTTTCTCTTGTCACTTCCATTTTAAATATAATTTTTTTTTAAGTTTAATTGATAAATATTTTTTTTAAATATTATTTGAAACATAATTAATTAAAAAAAGTATTATATATATTATAATAGATCGGAAGAGCGTCGTGTAGGGAAAGAGTGTAGAT
>CALGGP010000089.1 GCA_937915885.1 uncultured Selenomonadales bacterium
CATGCCATCCTCGGTTGGGCGCCGTCGGTTATGGGTGGGAGCGTCGACGGCGCCCATCAATTTTTTGATTCCCTTCAAAGATTTCCGGTCGAAAAAAATAAATCAACCGCGCAACCATCTCCAAGCGCCGACCAACGCCAAGCCGATCGCAACCGGCGGACAAAATATCGTCGATGCAACCGCTCCGATGGCGCCCGTCGCCACCGAAACTCCCGTCCCGATCGCGCCCGCCGCTATCGCCGCGCCGCCGGTAACGGCTCCCAATGCCGACGCCACGCCGCTGCCCATCGAAATTATTCCCGCCGACACGCCGCCCATGCCCAATGCGTAAGTTCCCGACGCCGCCAACGAACTAACCTCCGTCACTGCCGTGGCAGTCGCGCCGCCGATCTTGAAAATTATGCCCGCTGCACTTGCCGCGCTTGCCGCATCGACCACCGTCGTGCCGGCTACGATCATTTTCGCGCCGAGCGCCGTGCCTGCAATCCCGTTCGCAACGCTCGCCATCGACGTCGTCAATATCGGTCCGAGTGCCGTCGACATAACCATATTGCCCGCCGCGCCGTAGAATGCCGCGTCCGCCGTCGTGTTGAAGGCGTCCTTCGCCGCCTCATCGACGCTTTTTTTGCCCGACAAAACTTCTACCACGCCCACGCCGACTGCCAATGCTCCGCCGAATTTCGCCGCCGCCTGCGCTCCCGCCACTCCGCGTTGCGCAATCAGATTGAATGCCTGTTGAGTGGTGTACGCGTGCGGCACGAAAAACGTTTTGGGATTGCCGGTAATCTTGTACTCCAATTGCATGCCGTCGGAGATCATCTGACACTCGGCGGCAGAATGCTGCGTCGGCTCCAAATCGTAGCCGTATTTTTTTTGCCTCGGCTGCAAGTTTGTCGAACTGCGGGTGATCCCGATTGAGCATGAAACGATCGACGCCCGCGTCCTTGTACTTGGCAAAATCGATCTGCCCCGGCGTATAACCGCATTTGATCTGCACCGTCTGAGACTTGCCGCCGTTGTCGATGATCAAATCCGCAATGCCGTTGTTGTCAATGACGATTGCGCGATGTCCCGCTTGACGTTGAGCGTTCGCCTCGAGTGACTCCATGATGAAGCCCTTCAGCCCTTGACCGCCGCCCCGCGCCGCATTCAACGAGCTCAATTCTTCGCGCAACGTCGAGAGTTCTTGAATTTTATTATACGTCTCGACCGCCTTTTTGGAGTCGTTGACGATCGCGTTCACGACTGTCATGTCGGCAATCTTGGAGCTGTCATTCGGATTGCGACGATAAGTAAACGTAGCCATGATTTTCCCTCCGACTCAACCGTTGCCGCCCAACATTTTTTTGAACGCCTCGGGCAGAAATGGGTCTTCCTGCGGCGACGATGGAGCGCTCCGTCCGAAGACAATATGATACTTCTCGTAATACTCCCTTTGTATCTGTGAGTGGATGTGGTTCGGATGTTCGTTTATTTTCCCCACACAAAACGAGACTGCCTTCTCCTGATCGGGATCTTCTATATTGGTTCCATACTTGCGGTTGAAAACGCCGCGACCGATCGGGTGCATGTAATCGCACATAGAATTGTTGAAAGACCTGCTCTCTGCGTCGCCGCTTACACCGTTGACAACATAACCGACGATGTATTTCGTGCGCCCTTTATAATCTGTCCATACTGTGAAAGCCACATTAACATCGTCTGTCAAGCAGGGGCAGTACGCCTCAACATCCTAAGAGCCGTCCGTTGCATTGTGGTAGTGCTGAGCGTGGACGAAGCGGCGCATGACGGTATAAGTGCCGTCGCCGTTATTGGTGATCTCGCGCGGGTCGAAACCGACGGTCGTCGGATCGAAGTCGAGATTGATCTCATACATAAGCATTGTCCCCTTTCGATTGTATTCAGACTGTGAACTGATAAAAATCTTCGCCGTCGGGAATGTAGAGCAACATCAGCACCTCGGACATATCGCAATGACGTTTGATCTTCTCGGCATATCGAATGTCGCACGCGGACAGTTCGGTTAAGCCCGCGCGGTGTGAATGCACGAAGCCGACGAATTTGATGCCTTCACGATGCCATTGAGCGATAATCCGATTGAGAGTCTCAACGTCGGGAATGTAGCGATGCGCGATCGTTCGACCGGTTTTGTCGTGATGAAACTTTACGACAGCGCCGGTGTTGTCAATGCCGAGAATGCCGCTCGTCTCCGGCACCGTCAACGCCCGACGAACTTCCTCAAGCACCGATTTGGCAATACAGTACATCTACTTATAATTTCTGCAGACGTCTTTTGCCTTATGCCATTTGCCGTCCAAGCCGCACAAAACTTTGTCCGTACCGAAAAAGCCGCCGTCTTTGTAATCGATGCCATAATCGCAATCGCCGCAGCAATCATCACTGTCGGCGAGTTTGCCTTCGGGCAGAACGACGGGTTTGTCGGCGAGCCGAGCGACGGTTTGATCGGTGCGCTTATCACAGTTTTTCATAAGAATCCCTCCAAAATATTTCTCACTGATACGCTTGAAGGCAACTCCTTCATACATGATTGTAGCACAACGTCAAAGGGCAGTGCTGTACCGCGTAGGTGTGATTGTTGACCGAATAGGTACACTCCGAAATATTTTTGAGCAAAAAAAACGGCTCGGAAGGTCGCCGCCATTCCAAGCCGATAAATAATTTTTTGTTCCGATGTCAATCGCCGAACCCCAACTCGGCTTTATGCTCGGTCATGCCGTTGATGCACGCCTGCATCACCACGCCGAGATCGAGCCCGAGCTTCTCGACGCCCCGATTGATCACTTCTCGATCGCAGCCCGCCGCAAATCTTTTATCCTTAAATTTTTTCTTGAGGCTCTTGACGCTCATACCGACCATGTTCTCGGGACGCATCAGCGCATACGCATGCACTATACCCGTCAGCTCGTCGACCGCGAATAAACTTTTTTGACAGTCCGTCGTCGGCTCAATCGTCGCGCCCGTCAAGCCGTAGCCGTGAGATATTATCGTCGTGATGTCGTCTTCGTCAACGCCCTCCGGCTCGAGCAACTCCCGAACGTGTTGACAGTGCTCGGTCGGATATTTTTCGTAATCGACATCATGCAACCAACCGATCGCTTGCCAATGATCTTTATCGGCTCCGAAGTGATCAGCCATCGCGCCCATCGCCGCACTCACCGCCGCCGCATGCACAAACAGATGATCCTCCGTCGTGTGCTTTTTTAAAATCGCCTTCGCCTTCTCGAGCGTCAGCTTACTCATAAATTTTCGCCTCCAAAAAAATTATCCCCACCAGCCCGAAAAGCAATTAGGAATTAAGGGCGCCGACGACGCGGGGTGGGAACCTCTTCCACAATTGGGGCGTCGTCGTTCGGGGGTGGGAGCGTCGACGGCGCCCCTTTTAAGCCGTCGGCAGGTGGGATTATAATTATCTCGTCAACTGATCAAATTCTTTCTGCGGCACCAGCGTCACCAGCCCCATGATCGCCAGTATCTGTTCGAGCGCCGCCCGCGGCGAGCCCGTATTCTTCACTACATAATCCGCCGCCTTGTATTTCTCGAACTCCTTATTATTCTCCGCATACTCCACGTAATATTTGATCTCGTCATTCGAGCAGCCCGAGCGGAGCATTCGATCGACGAACACCACATCGTCAATCATCAAATAAATCGTCGTCAAATCCTGATTGATGAACTTCGATATCTGCTTGATGCCGTCGGTGTCCGGCAACAGCATCATGCTCACCTTGTGATACTGATACGACTCGAGCACGTCCGCGCGCAACAGCCCGTATTTATTCCCCTGATATTCCGCCTGCGCGATGTACTTGCCCGCCGAAAATTCCTCACTCTTGACGGTTTTGTAGAGCCGACGCTTGTAGGCGTATCGATCATCGAAATACTTTGTGGTGATCGTCGGGACGTAGCTGATGCCCATCGACATCAACTGTGAGATCATCGTCGACTTGCCCGAGCAGTGCGGTCCGAAGAACGCGTAAATTTTGTTCGCCATCCGATTCAACTCCTTACTCTGTCAAAAATAGTTTCATTGCCTTCATTTCTCGATTGACGATTGCGCCGAGCCCCAAAAAAATTTTATCGCAATACACTCTGACGAGCCCGTCAACGTCATTGACTGTGGTCGACAGCCCGTTGATGAATGCGCGCCGACGATTTTTATTGAGCTCGAGCGACGGGATATGATCGAGTGCGCGCTCGACGGTGATGATCGATTCCGCGCGGATATTTTCAACGGCGCTCGATTGATCGATGGTAAAGCCGCTTGAGCGGGTGCGACGGAGATTATTCAACGTCACGGGGAGCCCGAGTTTATTTCCGATGTCGACGGCGAGCGATCGAATGTAAGTTCCCTTGCGACAATCGACGTCGACGGTGACGAGCCGATCATCGATCGAAACGAGCTCGAGCCGATCGATCGTGACGAGACGAGTCGGGATATCGAAGTCGATCGATTGACGCGCGAGAGTATATGCCTTGCGCCCGTTTAGTTTGATCGCTGAAAACTTCGGAGGCGTCTGTTCGATCGTGCCGACGAAGGATTTGATCACGTCGACGATCCGATCGGTGGTGGGCATGTCAAAACTGTCGAGTTGAGCGACGGTTTGACCGGTGCGATCGGCGGTGTCGGTGGCGCGACCGAAAAGAAGTTCCGCGCGGTAGGATTTATCGTCCGTCAAAAAATCGATGAACTTTGTCGCGCGACCGACGGCGATTGGCAGGACGCCGCTTGCGAAGGGATCGAGAGTGCCGGCATGCCCGACGTGCTTGACGTTGAAAATTTTTTTGACGGCGCGGTCGAGCGATTGACTTGTCGCGCCGCCGGGCTTATTGATGATCAGAAATTCATTCATAGTTTTCTCCCGTCCGCGCGGAGCGACGAAAATATTTTTTTGTGGGCGCCGTCGACGCTCCCACCCACTGTGCACGGCGCCCGACAGAGATCGCGGTTCCCACCCCGCGTCGACGACGCCCAACTCGCGTCGGCAACACCCGTCCGTGCCGTCGGCGCCTGACTCTCTTCGTCGACGACCGACCATTGAAACGATGCCCGTATCTATTCGGACGGTTGAGTCGGATGAAAGCGGACACTGCTGACGCGGGGCAACATTGTTCTTCCGTCCACCCTGCCGTTGCCGATGCTCAAGCGGGCGCCGCCTGCGCGGGTGGGAACCGATTCCTCTGTTGGGCGCCGACTTTCGGGGGCGGGAGCGCTGGCGGCGCCCCCCAAATCGACGCCCCTATGATTCGGACGGTTGAGCCTGATCGTTGAGCGCCTCGCCGATCGCGTGCGTGATGATCATTTTTGCCTCGTCGAACGGCGCATTGATCGAACAGCCCGCCGCTCTGATGTGCCCTCCGCCTCCGAGCTTGTGCGCGATCTTCGACACGTCTACAGTTTTCGATCGCATCGACACCCGACAATAATTTTCCGCCTTGCAATGCAACAGGAACGCCACCTCTACGCCGTCGATGATGCGGATCAGATCGATGAAACCTTCCGTCGATTCGATCCGTTTCGACAGCTCCTCGTCGATGAACAGCCCCGCCGCTTTGCCCTCGAAAAATATTTTCATCGTCTGCAACGCGTCTATCTCGCCCTGCACGTCCGCCAGCGATTTTTTCTCCATCTGCTCCGAAATTTTATGCGGCTCAACGCCCGCCTCGATCAATTTCGCCGCCGCCCTCAACGTCGACGGTCGCGTGTTCGCGTAGTTGAAAAATCCCGTGTCGGTGACGATGCCCGTGTACAAACACGTCGCCGTTTCCTTGTCGAGCTTCACGCGCAAAATCTTCGACAGCTCGTAAATGATCTCGCACGTCGCCGCCGCCTCGGGCGCAAGATATATGTCAACGCCTTCGCCCGAATTGGTCACGTGATGGTCGATGTTGAGAATCGGAATCCCTTCCGCCGCTTGGCGCATGCCCCCGATCCGATCCGGTTGCGTGTCGAGTATGACGAGCAGATCGGCGTCGAGTTTTTCTCCGTCCGTCGGACGCTCGATCCGATCGAAGTCCGGCAACGTCGACAGCGTTGTTTTGATCGTGTCGTCGATGAAGACGCGCACGTCTTTTTTGAGCGTTCGGAGCATGCGATAGAGCGCGAGCGACGAGCCGACCGCGTCACCGTCGGGGATCACGTGCGCCGTCACTATGATTTTCTTCGCGGCGCGTAATTTTTTCGCCGCGTCCTTTAAATCCAACTGCATTCAATGCACCACCTTAAATGGAATCGAAAAGGCGATCGAGCATGGCGCGGAGTTTGAATTGGTCGACCGCCGTCACGATGCGCGCCGTTTGCGTTCCGCGCGGAGCGATGCGATAGGCGAGCGACTGACCGTAGGACGGCGAATAAACGTCGTTGACATCGACGGGCATTTTTTCTTCGTCGACGATGAGCGACGGATCGATCACGACGGCGGCGGCAAGCACATCCCAAATGAAACGGCGTTCGATGCCGGTGAACTCGACGATCACCTTATTCTTCATGAGCTCGACGATGACGGGCGACGAAACTTTATCCTGCCACGCGTCGTAATCGGAGCGATGAATCGTCACCTTTTCGCAAGCGTCGAGCGGCAGGAAAATCTGTTCATTGAACTCCGTGCGGACGGCTTGACGAGCGGCGGTCGGATCGACCCAAAAATTAAATTCGGCGGCGGGCGTGACGTTGCCCTGTTGGAAGAACGAGCCGCCCATATAGACGACGCGCTTGATCAACGGCACGATATCGGGCGCCTTTTTGACGGCGGCGGCAAGATTGGTGCACGGACCGATCTCGACAATCGTAACTTCATTGGGATGCGCGCGAACCATCAGGATTATAAAATCCTCGGGCGTCGCCTTCAACGGCTCAAGCGTGGGCTCGGCGCCGTAATTTTTCCGATAAGCCGCGCGCCAATCGGCGGGCTCGTCAATCGCCGCGAAGCCTTGAAATTGATCGAAGCCGGAGCCGAATTGAGCGATCTCCGATTGAAGGTTGGCGAAACGCTTGCGAAGATTTTTGGGCGTTGAGCCCTCGATGACGGGCACGTCGGAAATGCCGAGCGCCTCGAGCTGACGAATGGCGGAGGCGGTTCCGTTTTGCGCCCAATTATTTCCCGTCGAAACGGTGACGCCGAGCAGTTTGACGTTGGAAGCCTTGGCGAGCAACATCATCGCAACTCCGTCGTCGAAGGCGTCAACCATGTCGCTGTCGAGCAGCACCAATTCTTTATCGGCGGCGTCCGCGCGGAGCGGAATGATCAGACTGACGATCAAAAACAGGATCGCAAAAATTTTATTCATGCCGTTCACTCCCTTCGATGCTCGAGGAGAAATCAGATGGGGCGCCGCCGTCGCTCCCGCCCCCCGAGTGCGGCGCCCGACTTAGCCCGTGGTTCCCACCCCGCGTCGTCGGCGCCGTGCTTTTTAGTTTAGCGGCAGAAACTTCGCCGATCCCGTCCGTCAATTGCGGCGCCGAGCTTTCGAGTTGGACGGTTGAAACTTCGTCGCCCCCGCCTGTCAATGTCGGCGCCGGGCTTCCGAATTGGACGGTCGAAACTTCATCGCCCGAGGAAAAATTATATGGGGCGCCGCCGACGCTCCCGCCCCCCGAGTGCGGCGCCCAAATTAGCCCGTGGTTCCCACCCGCGCCGGCGGCGCCTTCC
>CALGGP010000090.1 GCA_937915885.1 uncultured Selenomonadales bacterium
GCCGGCCCCTGATGATGACGAACCTCGGGTGCTCCCCGCCAAGGAGCTGCTTCAGTCGCTGCTGTTCTTTTATTCTGTCTACAAATTCCATATCCAATAATTATGCTTTGCAAACATAATGTTTTTATTGCATAATTTCAAAACTTTCCCGCAAAATATTATAAAAATTGCGGTTTGGTTGCTTATCAAACCCTGCTTCTCCTTCTGCTGCCGATGGTCTGTCACGCTTATGAAGACCATCGCGGGCGAAATCTGGATTCGCTGGGCATCTTCGCAGTACGACAGTGCCCGAGTGTATTATTCCAGGCATCGGCCGCCCTGGGTACCTGATGGAAGGCCAGCCCACGAAAGCGATGAAGCGGGGTGTTTTGGAATAGAGTACGTTCGTGCTTGGCGAACCGAAAAATCCCGCCACGATGGTGTGGCGGGATTTCAGATTCCGGGTCATGCCCGGAATGACAAAAGGTCAAGCCAGGACTATTCAGCCTTCGGCTCTTCGGCTTCCGGAGCGGACTCGGCCTTCGGGGCCTCGTCGGCCTTCTTGGCGCGACTGCGGCGGGTGCCCTTCTTGGCGGCCTTGGGGGCGGATGCGAGGGCGGCCTCGTTGAAGTCAACGAGCTCGATCAGCGCCATCTCGGCGGCGTCACCCTGACGGAAACCGGTGTGGAGCACGCGTGTGTATCCACCCGGACGGTCGGCGATTTTCGGAGCGATGGTGCGGAACAGCTCGGTCACGGCATTCTTGTCCTTGAGGTAGCTGAACACGACGCGACGGTTATGGGTCGTGTCTTCCTTGGACTTGGTGATCAGCGGCTCCACATAGCTCTTCAGGGCCTTGGCCTTCGCCACAGTGGTGGTGATGCGCTTCTGCATGATCAGGGAGCAGGCCATGTTGGAGAGCATGGCCTTGCGGTGGCCGCTCTGACGACCCAGATGATTGATAGCTTTATTATGTCTCATCTTTTATACGTTCTTTTTCTTGGGTTCGATATTGTACTTGGTGACGTCCATTCCGAACGAAAGCTTCATCTTCTCGACCAGCAGATCGATTTCGTTGAGGGACTTGCGGCCGAAATTGCGGAACTTCATCAACTCGGGACGGCTGTAGGACACGAGGTCGGCGAAGGTGTCGATCTCAGCTGCCTTGAGGCAGTTGAAGGCACGCACCGAAAGGCCCACGTCGGACAGCTTGGTCAGGAGGAGGTGACGCATACGCAGCGATTCCTCGTCCAGCTCCTTGCTATCGGCCTCCACCGTGCTCTCGAGCGACATCTTCTTGTCGTCGGTAAAGAGCTTGAAGTGGTAGATCAGGATGCCTGCCGCCTCGTGAAGTGCCGCGTTCGGGGAGATGGAACCGTCCGTCACGATCTCAAGATTGAGTTTCTCGTAATCCGTCTTCTGCTCGACACGCCAGTTCTCCACGCTCCAATTGACCTTGCGGATCGGCGTGTAGATGGCATCGACCGGAATGGTTCCGATCGGCGTGTTCTCGTCACGGAGCTCCTCGGCGGGCACGAAACCACGGCCCTTCGTAATGGTGAGCGTGATTTCGATTTTTACGGAAGGCTCCAGCGAGCAGATGTGCAATTCGGGATTCAACACCATGAAAGAAGACAATCCTTTGGAGATATCTTCTGCCGTAAATTCCTGCTTGCCGCTGATGACGATGTTTGCCGTCTCCGTATCCACGGTCTCAACCATGCGACGGAAGCGCACCTGCTTGAGGTTCAGGATGATGTCCTGCATCCCCTCGATGACGCCGGGGATGGTCTGGAACTCCTGGTCCACGCCGGAGATCTTGATCTGACTGATAGCAAACCCCTCCAGGGAGGCCAGCAAGATGCGACGAAGAGCGTTCCCAATCGTCTGGCCGTAACCCGGCTCAAGCGGCCGGAATTCGAAACGGCCGACGGTGTCGGTGCTTTCAAGCATGATCACCTTGTCCGGTTTCTGAAATGCTAAGATTGCCATATTACAGTGGTGTTAATTTTTATTTGGAATAGAGGTCGACGATCAGCTGCTCGTTGATGTTTTCAGGGATTTCCGCACGGGTCGGAACATTGAGGAACTTACCGCTGAGGGTCTTGGTGTCGAAGTCCAGCCAGGAATACCTGGTCACGGAGGCCACGCTGTTCTGGATCACCTCCAGGCTCTTGGAGCGCTCACGCACGGCCACGGTGTCACCGGCTTTCACCTGGGTGGAGGGGATGCTGCACACGTTGCCGTTGAGGGTGATGTGGTGGTGGGAGACCAGCTGGCGGGCGGCGGCACGTGTCGGGGCGATGCCCAGGCGGTACACCACGTTGTCCAGACGGGACTCGAGCAGAATCACGAGGTTCTCACCCTTCTGGCCGGCCATGCGGGAAGCCTTGTCGTAGGTGTTGTGGAACTGACGCTCGAGCACACCGTACATGTACTTGACTTTCTGCTTCTCCTTCAGCTGGGTAGCATATTCCTTGGACTTCTTGCGCTTCGCGGCGAGGCCGTGCATTCCCGGAGGATAGTTGCGCTTCTCAAAATACTTGTCGGATCCGAAAATCGGTTCGCCGAACTTACGGGCGATCTTGGTGCTGGGACCTGTATATCTTGCCATAGTAGTCTTGCTTTAAGAATTAAACTTTACGACGGCCTTTAGGACGGCACCCGTTGTGCGGCATCGGGGTGACATCGATGATCTCGGTCACGATGATACCGGCGTTGTTGATGGTGCGGATAGCGGACTCACGGCCGGAACCCGGACCCTTGACATAGCACTTCACGCGACGCAGACCGGCGTCGTATGCCGTCTTGGCGGCATCCTCGGCGGCCATTTGGGCGGCGTACGGGGTGTTCTTCTTGGAGCCTCTGAAACCGCATTTGCCTGCGGAGCCCCAGCTGATCACCTGGCCCTGGGCGTTGGTCAGAGACACGATGACGTTGTTGAAGGTCGATGAAATATGGGCTTCGCCATAAGCTTCAACCTTGACAACCCTCTTGGATGTTGTAGTTTTCTTTGCCATAATTCATCAATTTTTACTTGGTCGCCTTCTTCTTGTTAGCGACAGTCTTCTTCTTACCCTTCCTCGTACGGGCGTTGTTCTTGGTGCTCTGTCCACGGACAGGGAGGCCGATACGATGACGGATCCCGCGATAGCAACCGATGTCCATCAGTCGCTTGATGTTCATCTGGACGGTTGAACGGAGCTCACCCTCGATCTTGTACTCCTCGTTGATGAGGTTACGGATCAGAGCGACCTGCTCGTCGTTCCATTCACCGACCTTGATGTCGTAGTCGATACCGCACTTGTCGAGAATCTGCCTCGCGCTGCTGCGGCCGATACCGAAGATGTAGGTGAGACCGATCTCACCTCTTTTGTTGTTAGGTAAATCAACACCGGCTATTCTTGCCATAATTTATCTTAGACTTTATTTGTTTTACAAAAAGCTGTTATCCCTGGCGCATCTTGAACTTGGGGTTCTTCTTGCAGATGACATAGAGACGACCCTTGCGTCTGACGATCTTGCAATCATCACTGCGCTTCTTGATGGATGTTTTGACTTTCATATCGCGTTGTATTTTTATTTGTACCTGAAAGATATCCTTCCCTTAGTCAAATCATAAGGTGAAATTTCAACCCTAACCTTGTCCCCAAGGAGGATGTGGATGAAATTCATTCTCATCTTCCCAGAGATGTTGCACAGAAGGACGTGGCCATTCTCGAGCTCCACCTTGAACATTGCGTTGGGAAGAGTCTCAATAACCTTTCCGTCTTGTTCTATTGCTACTTGTTTGGACATTGAAAAAACACTTTAAAATTTTACTTGTCAGTACTTTCTATATAATCGAAGGTCGACAGTTGCTCGGCATGTCCGCGACGGACAACAACCGTAAGCTCGTAATGAGCCGACTTCTTGTGGTCGGAAGTGTGTACCGCCCAGCCGTTCCTGGCCAGGTATACACCCCTGCCGCCCGCGTTGATCATCGGCTCGACCGTCAGCACCATGCCCGGCACGAGGATCATTCCGGTATTCGCCGCGCAATCGTGATTGACGAACGGCGCCGTATGAAATGCCTTGCCGACGCCATGCCCGCCGAGAATCGTCACCACCGAATAGCCGTTGGCTCGAGCCATCGCACCGCACGCCGCTCCGATATCGCCTACGCAGTGCCACGGTCGAGCCGCGCGGATGCCTTCCTCCATGATCTCGTGCGTCACGTCGACGAGCCGTTGAGCCTCGGGTGTGGTCTTGCCTCCGACGATATACATTCGCGACGCGTCCGCATAATAGCCGTCGAGATCGGTGGTGATGTCGACGTTGACGATGTCGCCCGCCTGTAGAATTTCGTCGGCGGACGGAATCCCATGACAGACCACGTGATTGATCGAAGTGCAGATGCTGTTCGGAAATCCTTCGAAGCCCAAACACGACGGGTGAGCGCCGTGCTCGACGATGTAATTGTGGACGGCGGTATCGAGGCTCAACGTGTCGAGCCCGGGCTTGATCAGTTTCGCGATCAGATCGAGCGCGCCCCCGTTGATCACCGCCGCCTTTTTGATCCCCTCGATGTCCTTTGCGTTGTAAATCAGATCATGCGTCGGACGGATCTGGCTCAGATTGATATCCAAATCCAACTCGGCAAGCCGCGCGTCGAAATCCAAATGGCACTTCTTATATTTTTTTCCGCTCCCGCACCAGCACGGATCATTTCTTTTCATGTATCGAAGCCACTCCTTAATTTTGTTTATTACACTTATCATCATTCTTCGTCCGAACATCTTTGACGCATTGAAACATGTACGCTCGGATCAAATTCGCGACGAACATAGTTTTATCGCCGAAAATCGGACGCAACGCCTCCTCCGTTCCTTCGATCGCTTTAGCGGGCTCGGAGATGTAAAACTTCAATAGATACTCGATCATAACGCCGTTGACGACTTCAAATATAACATTGCCGACGAACATTGGGTCGTCGAACGCTGCCAATTTTTTTTCGAGATATGCGCTCAGTCGGACGGCGCCCTCGATATTTTGTTTCAATCGCTCGATCGCATGCGACGCCGATTGATCGCGTTGCCGCCAAATATACACCGGTTCCTCGATTTTTACGATCCGATCCGTCGCCAACAGGACGTCGAGCATAAAAAATACATCTTCGGCGACGCAATCGGGGAAGCGAATTTTCTCGAGCAGCGTTCGACGGTAGAAAAAAAGCCACGGCGCGACATGCATTTTGTGTTGCACCATTTCATTCCAAATTCTTTGCTTCGGATCGGCAGAGACGGTCGAGCCGCCGTCGAGACGGACAACGCGACAATCCAACTCCTCAAGCCGCGGATTATCGCCGTTGACGGCTCCAATCCAAGCGCCGTCGAAAACAACATCGTTGTCGCCGATCGCATTGATGAACGTCTCAAGGCAATTGGGCATCAAAATATCGTCGTTATCCATGAAGTAAACGAACTCGCCGACGGCGTGCTCGAGTCCGACGTTCCGCGCGGAGCCCGGATGCCCAAGATTTTTTTCGTTCTCGATAATTTTTATTCGTCGATCGCTAAACGACTTTGCGATCTCGAGTGTGCGATCGGTCGAGCAATCGTCGATGAGGATCGCCTCGAAATCTCCGAACGTCTGATCGAGCAACGTCTTGATCGAGAGTTCGATGTACCGCTCGACGTTGTACATCGGCATCACCACTGAAATTTTCGGCGCCATCACATTTCCTCCGTCCGTCAAAATGCCAACGCCGCATATCATATCACCGCCGATTATTTTTATCAAACGGATTTTTTCATCGACGGCAGGATTGTCTATCGATGCGGCGAATTTTATTTTGCGTCAAACCACATCGATTGGAGTAGATTTCTAATGATGAATCAGGATTTTCATTGCACTCTCTGTAGACGCCGCATCAAAGTCCAAAATCAATTCGACCTGCCGGTTTATGATCCGAACACGGGCTTTGCGATCTGCAAGAGTTGCATTCGACAAATAAACCGTTATCTCGACGAGCACGACCCCGAAGCCGCCGTCGAAGAGCCCAAAAAAAATTTTGCCGACGAGCTCGGTAAGTTGCTCCAAAAAAATAAGCCTCACGTCATAAAAAAATATCTCGACGAGTTCATCATCGAGCAGGAGCGCGCGAAAAAAATTCTCTCCGTCGCCGCCTACAATCATTATAAACGAATGAAGTATGATTGCGATAACGACGGTTCCGAAGACGAGATCGATAAATCGAACGTGATCATCATGGGACCGACGGGTTGCGGCAAGACGGCGTTGTTGTTTCATCTGTCGAAGTTGCTCGACATTCCGTTTTCAGTGACGGACGCGTCGAGCCTGACGGAGGCGGGCTTTGTCGGAGCGGACGTTGAAGTGGCGGTGCGGAATTTATATTACGCGGCGGGCAAGGACATCGAGAAGACCGAGCACGGGATCATTTATCTCGACGAGTTTGACAAGATCGCTCGAAAGTCGGGCGCTAACAATTCGATCACAGCCGACCCGGGGCATGAGGGCGTGCAACAGGCGATGCTCAAGATGCTCGAGGGCAGTAATGTCGAGTTTGCCGAGCGCGGTCAGAGAAAACATCCCGAGGCGCCGACGATCAAAGTCAACACGCGGAATATTTTATTCATATGCGGCGGTGCGTTCGTGGGCATCGATAAGATCGTGGCGAAGCGGCTGAAGAAAGGCGAGTCGAATATCGGCTTCGGCGCGGAGATCGAGAGCAAAGAGGACGAGACGAAAACCAAATTCGATTCGCTGATACATCAGGTGCGTCCCGAAGATTTGATGGAGTATGGAATTATTCCGGAGATTGTCGGGCGACTGCCGATCATCTGCACGCTCGAGACGCTTGACGAGGATGCGCTGTTGAGGATATTGACGGAGCCGAAAAATGCGCCGGTGAAGCAGTACGAAAAATTGTTGGCGATGGATAACGTCAAGCTGGAGTTCGAGGAGGCGGCGCTCCGCGCGGTTGCGAAGAAGGCGATCGAAAGAAAGACGGGCGCGCGGTCGTTGAAGGGTATCATCGAAGACGTAATGCTCGACGTGATGTTTGACATTCCGAAGTCCGACGAGCCGAGAAAAATTATAATCACGGAGGCATGCATCAACGAAGGCGAACGTCCGAAGGTCGTCCCGATCGAAGAATAAAATGAAAAGGAGGCATCCGCCCGCGCGGAGCCTCCGAAATTTTTTTGTCGGATAAAATTATTTGAAGTAGCGATCGAGCAAACCTTTGAAGCCTTTGCCGTGACGTGCCTCGTCTTTCGCCATCTCGTGGACGGTGTCATGGATCGCGTCGAGGTTGAGTTTCTTCGCCAACGCCGCCAAATCTTTCTTGCCTTGGCATGCGCCGTGCTCCGCCGCCACGCGTGCCTCGAGATTTTCTTTCGTCGACGCCGACAGCACCTCGCCGAGCAGTTCTGCGAACTTCGCCGCATGCTCCGCTTCCTCGAGCGCATACCGACGGAACGCCTCACCGATCTCGGGATATCCCTCGCGATGCGCCGCGCGGCTCATTGCCAGATACATTCCGACTTCGGTGCACTCGCCGGTGAAGTTGGCGCGCAAGCCCTCGAGAATTTTCTCGTCGACGCCCTTGGCAACTCCGACCACGTGCTCGTCGGCGAACACCAGATCGCCCGTCTGTTTCTTGAATTTGTCGGAATCCGCCTTGCAGATCGGACACTCGATCGGCGGCTCGTCGCCTTCGTGGACGTAACCGCACACGCTGCAAACCCATTTAGCCATGAAAAAAACCTCCTAAAAGTAAAACTTCATACGCTTGCAGAGATTATATCACGGCGCGACGGCGTTTGTCGACAAAAATTTTTTTCTCCGCGCGGAACCGATGAAATATTTTTTGTGGGCGCCGTCGACGCTCCCACCCTCGGGGCTCGGCGCCCAAATTATGAAAGCGGTTCCCACCCCGCGCCGACGGCGCCTTTTATTTGAAAAAAATTTTTTCATGGGCGGGTGGG